>DAJY01000123.1:1882-22181 GCA_002499015.1 Euryarchaeota archaeon UBA242 | reverse complement strand
CTCCTATTCCGTAATAAGTTCCACTAGCAGGATATGGAGTTGAGTTACCAGTTAAGTTATCATATCCAATCGTATCATTACTAGCATTTACTGCACCAGGGTAATGATACCACGATGTAGACGAGAATAAACCGTCTAGAGGATTGGTTATTTCGACTGCTTGCTCAACTTCTTCATTTCCAAAGCATCCGGATAATGTAGCACTCATCATAAGGAGGGTAAACAGAATTGCAGGTGATTGACGTAGCCCCATGATGTTGTGGGGATGACAACTGCACATGATACTAACTGATAGATGTAATAAATTCGCTTGCCGAAGTGATTGATTTTACCTATATGATGCAGGGGAGAGTTCAAAGAGGGGAGACGATTTGTCTAAAACACGGACTTAACCACTGTTATTGAAAATGCGAAGATTGCATAACATTCAAACACCATTGGCATTAATTGTAAAATTAGAGGGATTCGATGTTCTTGATAATCGGCTCCGGAAACCTAGCAATACGGTTGGCTACTTGGTGCCAGAGTAGCAGAAGTTGCATCATCGTTGGTTTGAGTGAAAAGTTGCCAATTCAGCAACAAGAAGAACTTAAAAATGTTGAAGTTATGGCATTACCGCATGCTGTTTCATTGAATTCACTACCACTCGGTGATAGGACTCCAACTGCAGTATTATTACTCGACCCAAGTGCTTTGGATGATTCGGATCCTATTCAAGCCCTGAATACAATGTGGCCAACTGTTCCAATCTTGACCACATTACCGCTTCAAGGAGATGGAATTGATTTAGTTAGTATCGATGATGTTTCATTTGCAGCAATACAAGATCGGATTCGGGCATGGGACCGGAAAGATGGTTCAACAGTAGTGCAGCATTATCTTTCAAGCGTCCCTAGTGGCTCTAAGGTTGCAATCTTTTGCCACGATAACCCTGACCCCGATGCACTTGCTGCTGGTCTTGCAATCCATGAATTTGTCAATACGATGGGTCTTGATGCTAAATTATACCATGGTGGATTGATTGAACACCAACAAAACAGGGCGATGGTTCATCTTCTTGACATTCCAGTGCGCCGCTTAATTCTAGATTGGGAGGTGGCGGATGTTCTTAGGGAGAGCGATGTAATTATCACCGTTGATTTCCATAGACCTGGAGCGAATAACATCCTACCAGAGGATTGTGTGCCTCATATCATTATTGATCATCATAGTGTTGAAACTAGTGTCGCTGCTGACATCATAATGGTTCGTCCTGAGTTTTCTGCAACATCCTCAATGGTTGCTAGTTTATTGATGAGTATCAATTACCCAATGAATGCTAGAGTTGCAACCGCATTAGCATTTGGAATAAGAACCGACACTTTGGGATTCACAAGAGATTTCAATGCGGTTGATATTAGGGCTTTATCATGGTTGAATGCATGGGTAGATTCAGACTTACTTCGTTCTATAGAAGCGCCTCCTCGCTCGCAACAAACTCTTGAATCATTCAGTGAAGGGCTCAATAATAGGATTCTAGTTGGTAAGACTCTATTAGCACCGATTAGTCAAATGCCAAATCGCGATGCATTAGCTCAAATAGCCGATTTTTTACTCCCAACTGCAGGTGTTGACAATGTCATCGTCTTCGGTCCAAGGCGCGGCAGAATTATTCTTTCAGCAAGAACTAGCAACCCTGACATTCACATCGGTCGTTTATTGGCGGAAAGGTGGCCTGATGGACTGGCGGGAGGGCACAAAGCCCTTGCAGGTGGGCAAATTCCATTCGAAGTGCTATTGGATGAAGTAGTAGATGATGTGAATCAAGCAAGTGATGATGCATTGAAAGCCATGGCAATAGAACTTGAAAAAGTATTCAATTGAATCGGAGGGATTGAATGACTAACTCACCATTTATTGATATTAGCCCTAACTTACGAATTCTAGGAACTGCTCATGTTGCTACAGCGAGTGTGGAAGCAGTAAGGCATCATATTGCACAATATCAGCCAGATATAGTAGCTGTGGAATTATGTAAATCAAGACATGATGCTTTGACAAGTGATCGTAGATTAGACAAAGAAGGGTTGCTCAAAGTAGTCAAAGAAGGTAAGGCTCCCTTAGTCCTAATTCAGTCATTATTGGCTGCTGAGCAGAGAAAACTTGGTTTGGATGAAGGCCAGCAACCTGGTGCGGAATTAATCGCTGCAGTCGAAGAAGCAAAAGCAGCCGGCTTAGAAGTTGCATTAGTTGACAGAGATATCCAAGTGACATTACGAAGAGCATGGAAGAATATGCGATTCATTGAAAAATTTAGAGTTCTAAAATCATTATTGGCTCAAGAAGATGCAGAAGAAGAAACCCCTGATGTCAACACACTTCTTGAAGATAGTGATTTGTTATCTTCATTGATGGAGGAGTTAAGAGGGTTTTCTCCAGGCGCTGGTAAAGTATTAATTGATGAAAGAGATGAATACTTAGCGACAAAAATCTCTGCTCTAAATTCAGACAAGAAGGTTTTGGCAGTAGTCGGTGCAGGTCATCTAGCGGGTATTGAGAGTTACTTAGTTGAGGATAAATGTGATATTAAACGTATAGAAGAATTACAAAGCATTCCACGAAAAACAATCGCTATGAAAGTAATACCGTGGGCGATACCAATGCTGGTAATGGGGTTGATGGCCTATTATTTGTCCACAGGTAGTGATATTGACTTGGTTCAATTTTTCACAGTTTGGGCTGCAGCGAACGCTTTGTTTGCCGCTATTGGATGCATTATTGCAAGAGGCCATCCATTGGCGATACTAACAGCAGCACTCGCCTCTCCAATAACATCATTGAATCCGGCACTAGCAGCGGGATGGTTTGCAGGATATGTACAATTGAAAATGGCAGAACCTAGTGCAGAAGATTTAGCAGATTTCTTAAAATTAGATAATCTTGGAATGTTTTGGTCAAATAAAGCAGGTAGAGTTTTGATGGTCACAGCGATGACCAATCTTGGTAGTATGGCAGGTGCATGGGTGGCTGCAGCAGGGTTACTCGGTGGATTCGGATTATAACTCACAAATTATTGAGAACCTTGAGTAAGTCAATGTGCTCCTCAACATCATGAACACGTAGAATATCTATGCCCTCATTATGGGCAAATGCAGCAACTGCAAGAGTTCCAGACAATCGATCATCTGTATTTGTTTTACCAGTTAATTGAGATATCATTGATTTTCTTGAAACACCCCATAGGATAGAATAATTGCTAATTCCGCGAAACATTTCATGGTTTTGGAGTAATTCCATATTATGTTGTAGAGTTTTTCCAAAACCGATGCCTGGGTCTAAGCAGATCAACTGTTCAGGATGTCCAGCCATAACCAATGCATTTGCAATTTCTTTCAAGTTTTCTGAAACTTCTTGGCTACAGTTTTCGTAGGTTGGTTTTGCTTGCATCTTATTTGGTTCACCTTGCATATGCATAATGCAAACAGCACAACCGCTGTCAAGTACAACGTCAACCATTTCAGAGTCGCGTAGCCCAGATACATCATTTATCATATCGGCTCCTGCTGCAATCGCTTGCCGTGCAACTTCGGCTCTTCTTGTATCAATCGAAATCAATCCCTCTTGATTTGCTTTTCTCAGTCCATTGATGACAGGAATTACTCTGTCTAGTTCTTCTTGTAGTGAAACAGTTTCAGCATTAGGCCTTGTTGATTCACCACCGACATCAACCCAAGTTGCACCTTGCTTCCACATCTCCAATCCATTTTCAATAGCACAATCTAGACTTTCTTGCCTTGAGGCTGGATGGAATGAATCGGGAGTGATATTGAGTATCCCCATTATTATGCATGAATCTTCATCATTCCTGCGTAAAGCCGCAGAAACGACCTCTCGGCGGGAATCATTGGGTCTGGAGTCACGCCTCATCGTCAAGGCCAGCGCGGCAGGTTTCATAAGATGTGACAGTGAAGCACTCCTTATGTCCGAAGAGGCCGAAGTATTGGAATTTGAGGATGGAGCACCTATTACCTCCTATCTTGAGGTAGATGACCCCAGTGAGTCCAATCTTGAATTAGCCAATCGTCTTATTGAAAGATTGAGTCCAGAAAACCGAGGTGCATTGAGAGAAATGATCTCTAAGAAAGGGTCTTTTGGGGGCGGATTAGTAACTCTAATGGTAGTATTTTGGTGGTTAGCAGTATATTCTGCAACCGATAATTTAGATGTTGGTATTTCCAAGTTCTTTGGTTTTAATTTCTCAGAAGTTGCACTTATTGTGATTGGATTAGCCCTAATCGCTTCAATTCTCAAGGACTTTAGTAGAGAACTTGGGCTATTAGTACCTTCATTCATTTCTGGTGGAATGGTCATTTTCAGCGCACTCTATGTCTTTGAACCGCTAATTAATGGGCTATGGTCAAATGATTTTGACTTGAATGAAGGATTATTTAGAACATTTAGATTGGCCATTCTGTGGGTTGGTGTTACAATTGGAGCAAAACTATTAGTTGATTCAGCATTACTAATGTGGCTCAAACAATTCTGTGATGCCAAGGGAATTGATATTCAATCAAAGAATCAAGAACCACAACAAGAGATGTCTGAAGATACTGATGTATTGACGGAATTATTGTGACGGCATCCTCTTGAAGGACTGATTGTTGGCTTACGGCATGGCAGGTGAGAGACTTGATATTTTACGCCTAGGTTATCGCAGAGGACGTGACCCACGCATCACTACCCATCTTGCACTTGTTGGAAGAGCGCTTGGGGCTGATAGATTCCTACTAGCTGGCGATGATGATGAAAAGATGTTTGATAATGTTAAATCAGTCAATGCACGATTCGGTGGCGATATGCAGTGCGAGCATATCAAGAGTCCAATGAGTTGGCTTCGGAGATTTGTGTCGGAAGATGCAGGCGATGGCGAGGCTGGAGTTGCGATCCACCTCACCATGTACGGTGAACCATTTAGAGAAGCGATACCTCGAATTAGGAGAGATAGACCTGTGGCAATAATTGTTGGTGGTGCGAAAGTACCTAGTGATGTCTACAAATTATCACAATATAATGTTGCGGTTGGAAATCAACCACATTCGGAAGTTGCCGCTTTAGCCCTCTTTCTCGATGCGTGGTATGGAGAGGCTGCAAGCGAAAGAAATTTTGATGGTGCCCGCTTGATAATTGAGCCATCGCCAGATGGTAAGAAAGTTATAGATTTAGAGCGTCAAGAAGAAGAGTAAGTATTTTCTTACTAGGCGTACTTATTGATGTTATTACTTTGTAATGGTTCAAGGTTTTTTGTTTGAAAATCTATGCTTTTCATACCTAATGATTATGAGTCGCCGATAACGACCAAAGTTGATGTCAGGAGACGGTTCGCAGTACGGCAGTTTCTCCCCCGGCTCTAGATGCCGCGGTGTTGGTATCACTCCCACCTTTTTTGATGCCGCAGATGGATTGGTTTACGGCGACGAATTACCACCTTCTGCAAGCGGTGAAGGAATTCTATTAACTGCAGATGGTGGCCGTTATGAGGGTTCACTTTTCGGTGCAGAAACACATGGTGAAGGTGAATTGGTATTTACAACTGGAATGATGGGATATCAAGAATCATTGACGGACCCATCATTCGCCGGACAAGTACTAACCTTCACTTATCCATTGATTGGAAATTACGGCATTCATCAAGGAAAGTCTGAATCATCTAGTGTCTGGCCACGTGGAATTGTGGTCCGACATGCAATAACTCAACCCGACCACCGTGATTCAATTGCAACGATTGGAGAATTGATGAGGTTGCATGGAGTTCCTGGAATTGAGGGAATTGATACTAGATCTATTACCCGCAGAGTTAGGGAACTTGGAACAGTGCTGTGCGTATTTGGACCAAAAGACTCAGAACAACAACTCAATGCAAGATTGCAACAATTGACCTCACCGGATTTGGAAGACCTCGTTGATGAAGTATCAATTAACTCACCTGTTATTCTCAACGAGGGTGCAGTTGATGAGTTAAATCGGCCCTTACCTCGCCTTGGAGCCTTAGATTGCGGGATTAAGTATAATATTCTGAGAAACCTTTGCCGTCATTTTGAAGTTGTTTGGTGCCCACCTAACACTGATTTTAACACTTTGAAAAATGATTTTCAAATCGATGCATTATTCTGTTCAAATGGGCCAGGTGATCCTGCTCATGGTGGAATGGCGAATAATGCTAAGAATACTCTTGCAGATGCAGTAATGGACCATATGCCGGTCATGGGGATTTGTTTAGGCCATCAATTGATGGGGCTTGCTTCTGGTTTGCAGACCTATAAAATGCGATATGGGCACCGTGGTGCGAATCAACCAGTAATTGACTTAGCAGATGGTACTGTTTTAATCACTAGTCAAAATCATGGTTTTGCAGTCGCTGACCCTGAGTCTGGGATGTTAGCAGCTCATCCAAGTGGAGCCTGTTCGCAGTTGGTTGAAAACCAGCATGGAGTAGAGGTCAAAGTCCGCTATGTCAATGCTAATGACAGAACAGTTGAGGGATTGGATATCGTAGGCCACCCATCATTTACAGTTCAATTTCATCCTGAAGCATGCCCCGGTCCTAATGATGCTGCACCATTATTCCAACGCTTTAGAGAAATGGTTGATTCTCATTTGGGAGGTGGCATGTAATGCCAAGGCGAGATGACATAGAAACGATTCTCGTTCTCGGTAGCGGTCCGATAAAAATTGGTCAGGCTGCAGAGTTTGACTTCTCGGGAAGTCAAGCAGTAAAGGCATTGCGAGAGGATGGATATCGAGTTATTTTGGTTAATTCTAATCCAGCAACAATTCAAAATGATCCGGAGATGGCAGATGTAGTGTATATTGAACCTCTGCTGCCCGCAACAATAAGAAGAATCATGGAAATTGAGAGGCCTTGTGCATTATTGGCAGGAATGGGTGGACAAACCGCTCTAAATATTGCTAGCGAACTAGCACATAATGGTACTTTAGAAGAATTAGGTATTGAGTTGATTGGTTCTGATTTGGATGCCATTGATAAGGCAGAAGATAGACAACTATTCAATGATGTATGCGAGTCTATAGGTTTACCATTGAGTAAGGCTATCGCCTGTAATACCATGGATGAGGTTATTGCAGCAGCAGAACAATTAGCATCTTGGCCTATTTTGATAAGACCTGCATTTACTCTTGGTGGACTAGGTGGCGGAACTGCTTGGGATGTGGGACAATTAGTCGAAATTGCGACTTTAGGCCTTAGAAATTCAAGAATAAGCCAAGTTCTTATCGAGGAATCAATTCTCGGATGGCAAGAATTAGAATATGAGGTCATGAGAGATGATGCGGATAATGCGATCATCGTTTGCACAATGGAAAACATTGACCCAATGGGAGTTCATACGGGGGAATCAACTGTCGTTGCACCACTTCAATCATTCAGCGATGCAGACCACCAAATATTGCGAGATCAAGCACTTAAATTAATTCGGGCCTTGAATATCAAGGGTGGTTGTAATGTTCAATTCGCTTTCAACCAATCAACTGGTGAAATTAGAGTAATTGAAGTCAATCCTCGCGTTTCACGTTCTTCAGCACTTGCGAGTAAAGCCACAGGATATCCAATTGCTCGCATGAGTGCTAAGATTGCAGTAGGTTATACTCTTGATGAATTACCAAATCCAATTACTGGAGAGGGAACGACTGCTGCTTTTGAACCAACTCTAGATTATTGCGTTGTCAAAATACCGCGTTGGCCATTTGACAAATTCCGAACTGCGGATAGAACATTGGGCACAAGCATGAAATCTACTGGTGAAGTAATGGCAATAGGACGTAACTTTGAGGAGGCTTTCCTCAAGGCTTGGGCTAGCCTTGAGCAAGGTTATGCGCATCCAAGACCTCTGACAAGAGCAGATGAATCAGAAGGTGAAGGCATGGCTTCAAGGGCTTTGGAAACACTCCCTGATAGTCTTCTTGTAGAATGGTGTAGAGTTGCAACCGATAGAAGAATGGGTGCTTTAATCGAAGCCTTTAGGCGTGGCTGGAGCGTAGAAAAAGTACATGAGATTACAAGAATCACTAGATGGTTTCTTTATCGTTTCGAGAATATCGCTCAAATTGAAGCAGAAATATCCGCAACAGAATCTTCCCCGAGCCAATTAGAGTATAGCCAAATTAGGCACTGGAAAAGTCACGGATTCAGTGATGCGCACATCGCAGATGCATTGTCCAAATTCCCTGCATTAGGCCCGAAATCGCTGCCAAGTAGTCATAATGAACAAGCGGTAATGCAACGCCGTCACGAACTAGGGCTGCATCCAAAATACCGGATGGTAGATTCTTGCGCAGCCGAATTTGCTGCTAAGACTCCTTATTATTATTCGACATATGAAATTAATGATGATTTGGGAATAGATAAATTGTCCAATTTAGAAACTAGAACAAAGCAACGATTGGTTACAATAGGTTCAGGGCCTATTAGAATTGGACAAGGTATTGAATTTGATTATGGCTGCGTACATGCGGTTAAGGCGATTCGTGAAGCCGGTCACGATGCAATCTTGATAAATAATAACCCTGAAACAGTATCTACTGATTTTGATACCTCTGATAGATTATACTTTGAACCTTTAACATTAGAATATGTCTCTGAAATTTTATTGCGTGAGAATGCACATGGAATATTATTGCAATTTGGAGGACAAACTGCAATTAATTTGGCAGAACCATTACAGCAAAGAATGCCACATCTGGAAACACTAGGTTTAGAATTGAGTATAATGGGCACTTCGTGTGATGCTATCGATGAAGCAAGTGATAGATATCGATTTGAGAAGTTTGCCAAGCGTAATGGAATACGCATGCCGCGTGGTCAAACCGGAACTACAGCTGATGATGTACGCGAGGCGATTAAAAACATTGGTTTTCCAGTATTGATTCGACCATCTTATGTTCTTGGTGGGAGGGGGATGGAGATACTTTCAACAGATAAGCAAGTTAATGCTTACTTAAAAGAGGCTTACTTGGCTTCAGACAAACCATTGCTAATAGATGAGTATCTTGGCCATGCCACTGAACTTGATGTTGATGCTGCTGCTGATGGTGAGCAAGTATTGATCGGTGCGATAATGGAACATCTGGAACAAGCAGGAATTCATTCTGGAGATTCAACATGCTTCATTCCAACACAGAACATTTCACAAGAGATGCTGAAAAGAGTCGAAGAACAAACAAAAATAATTGGTTTGAAACTAAAAATAAAGGGTTGCTATAATATTCAATTTGCAATTCAAGGCGACAACTTATACTGTTTAGAAGTAAATCCACGTTCATCTAGAACAGTTCCATTCGTTGCTAAGTCCACTGGTTTACCAATGGCAAGAATCGCTGCAAGAATCATAATCGGTATTCCGTTATCACAACAGGAAATACCTCGTCGTACAACAGGTCTTGTTTGTGTTAAGGCACCAGTTTTCCCGTTCATTCAGTTAAGAGGGTTAGACCCAGCACCTGGTCCTGAGATGAAATCAACCGGTGAAGTATTTGGTTCGGATATTAGGGCTGACCTGGCATATCTCAAGGCCCGTTTGGCAACAGAAATTCCAGTTGCTACCGAGGGTGGTGTTTATCTTACAGTAAGGGAAGAAGACAAGTTAGACCTGATCCCTATTGCTCAGTCCTTGGTAGATATCAACTTCACAATCTTTGCTACACCTGGTACCGCAGATGTATTGCGCAAAGCCAATATCCCTGTGACCACATCTTATCGGATTGCAGAAAGAATGCATCCAGATTCTTTAGATTTAATGAGAAAAGGAGATGTCAATTTCATTGTAAATGTACCTACTATTTCCGGTGGTGCAGTTCGAGATGGAAATATGATGCGACGTTTAGCAGTTGAATTGAATATACCATTTGTTACAACAATGCGTGGTGCGGTAATGGAAGTTGCAGCAATGAAGGCGAGAATAGAGAATAATCTTGAACCAAGGCGCCTAGAAGTGCACTATTGATTTATTCAACAAGCATCGTATGCTTCGATGATATATTTTGTTAGAGGACTTGTCCAAGCGAGTTCACTAATTCCCGCTTCTCCTTCAACCGCATAGATTCTGACAACATCGCGAACACGAACATTTCCTTCGCTTGAACGAGCAACAATTGTTTCAGGTTTGATATTTTTTCCAGTACCATGCGGGTCATATACGGTGTCAAGTGCATCAGAAAGGAACCAATCAGCCTTACCTGCATCCTTGCCCTCGTATGTTTTCTTAGGAGTCTTTGCACCAAACATACCGCCGCCGGGCTTCTTCTTGGTACCACCAGATGTTGGTTTCTTTGTAGTGGAAGTGTCAGATGATTTACCAGCACTTGTACTCTTAGTTGTTGATTTCGAAGAACTTGCAGCATCTCTGCCAGAAAATTCCAGTTCCATCTCAGAGCGAATTTCCTCTTCCAATTCTTTACGAATCTCTTTTTCTAATTTAGAACGCAATTTTTCTTCAATCGCAGCAGGATTATTCTTTCCGGAAAGAGCAATTGCATCATCCCTCTCATCAGTTAGTATTTGCAATGTTCCAAGATAGTGAGATGCTACTTGAATAAGAGCAGTTTCCATAGAAGCCTCAAGTTGCATTGACACAACATCATTGGAAGACTCTCTCCACTTTCTCCACTGCATCATAGTATTTGCATGGATGTCGGAACCACATTTAGGGCAGAAACTTCGCTTTGGTGGTTTTAGGACTGGTATTGATCGCATTGCTTCTGGGTCAATTCCCTCATGTTCGCCACTTGCAACATCGTGAATATGTGTGGAAGCTTTCATTCCATTATCCATTGCTTCTCTGAACATACCATCTTTCAAATCCAGTCTTCCAGATTGGATTAAATCCCAGCCAGTAGTATCTCTTACAACTGCCATAACCGCGGCATTGGAAGCAGGTGATTTACCCCATTCGTAGTTTGAAAATGACTTTGAGGAACTATTTTCATCCGCTTCAGCGAGTTCAAGGTCAATTTCATCACCTTCTGCTGGTGCAGCGATTCCCATAAGAATCGGGTTTGCTCCTTCCTCTACTTTGGCGATCATATCGAATTTTTCAGCCATTGAAAGGTCATCACGAATACGTATTACATCTTTCAATTGATTTAAATCATGACCAGTTGCAGTGATTGGACCTTGAACGGTCATATCATGTCCGCAGGATAAACAGAATTTTGCTGCCACCTCAATGCCTGCTTCGCAGGTTGGACAATAGACACCGGCCATAAGTGCGAAGATACTTCACCACATTTGAAGGGTATGCCTAATTTCAATAAAAGCGGGTAGATTACCACCTACTTATGAAAAGCCGTCAATAATATATAACTCCTCAAGAGTTAGCAAATGTTCCTAAACATTAATCTAATTGGCAACAAGAATCTAATTGCTTTAGGATTGTATTCTTGTCCATTTCCGCCAGAATCGGAGCCAAACGTGGACCTCTTTCAAGGCCCATTAATGCCGCATATGCAGCACGATACGCGCTTTTTGGGCTCATGTCGTTGTCTTTGGCCGATTGAGGGATTGCACTACCTATTGATTCAGCATCCCATTGACAATTTCGTAGCGCAGTAGTCAATCCCTTCAAAGCAGATTTCTCATCAATATCTAATAGGGCTAATGCCTTTTCATCGGGGGAAGACAATATTCGGATTCTCATTTCCTCTGGGAAGTGTTCACTTTCGATCCAATACCTCATACGAGCGAGTCTATCTTCTAATTGCTTAGTAGGCTCAGTAATCGCTGAAGATGAGATTAGGCTCTGCCAGATTGCAGCGTCGCTTAATTTAGTTTGGGCCAATAATGCTAGATGTCTAAATGACACTGAAGTCGCCTTTGCTATTGTACCAGGTTCAACCATTGACAAGCGAAGTGCTGACTTTGCATCCTCTACTTGAACAAGTTGTCTGCGACTAATATTTTCATCATTTATTTCTCTATCAAAATCTCTAGTGCAAAGTCTTTCAAATTCATCTGCTAAAGTCACTAGGCCCATCCCAGTATCAAATTCTATAGCCTTATTAGGTTTTGAATTAGCAATCAATAGTCTTAGGATTTGAGGAGGTACCAAGCGCAATGCTTCAATTGGTCCAATGGTGTTTCCAGACGATGATGACATTGCGCCTTTTCCACGTAAACTAATCCATTCATAGGTCAGAGGTTGCGGTGGTTGATGTCCTAGAAGTGCGGAAATTTCTCTACCTGTTGCATATGAACCGCCTGCTGCGCCGTGGTCTTTGCCAAATGCTTCGCAAGTTACTCCAATCCAACTCCATTTTGCTGGCCAATCAATTCTCCAAGGCAACTTTCCTTCCCCTTTTGTAATATCTGAAGAACCTTTAACGCCATGTGAATCGATCCAATGAACCAATGGATATTCGTATCCAGTGACCTTTACCCCATCTAAAGATTGCTTACTATCAAGCGGACTCCATGGAAACCAATCACTTTCTAATTCTCTACTTGATACCCTCTCAATAATTTCTCTTATCTGTTCGGCTGAATCACAAGCCATCTTGGCCGTTTCTGCGAATTTACCATCTCGGTAAGAACTCAAATTGTCTATGATTCGTGGTCTTACTCCAATTTCTGACAAAGCCTCCATGAAGGGGGTCAGGAAATGGTCAGCATAGGTCCATCCATCATCATTGAATCGTTGCCAATCGGGATTATTATCTCCTTCTCTTGGTGCCGGTATTGCACCAATTTGGTGGCCAATGAATTGTTCAAATTCTGGACCTAGGAAACTGTAGACTTTACGCAACGGGTCTGCTGAGTCTACAATGAATATGAAATCAACATCAAGACCTGCATCTCTCGCAGCTCTTGCTAACATATCTCCAGTTAGTATTTCTCGTAAGTGACCGATGTGAAATTCACCACTTGGAGTAATGCCAGTTGAGATGACATGAGTATTACCTCTATGCGACAAAGATTTTGCCGCTACATCTGCCCAGTGCACTATAATTCACCTCAGACTGCAACAGCTCTGATGATTCCACGTAAAGGGACGCCATCAATCTCGTTACGGGTGGTTTTGTTTACCAATACCACTACGAGTCCGACCTCTCCACCGGATTCACGGATTGCCTTAATGGTACGTGACATGGTGACTCCAGATGAAAGAACATCGTCAACAATAACAACTCTCTTACCAGCAACTTGGCCATATTTATTCGAAAGAGAACCTTTTCCATTTCCACTATCAGTGGTCCTGTAAACAGTCATTTCTGAATCGATAATACGAGCCACTTCGTGGCCAAATGCAATTCCATTGATTGAAATTCCTACGACAGTATCAGTTTCTCCGAGTCCCATTTCTTCATCAACAACATCACCCATTATTGCACCAATTGCTGCAATACGACCTGGTTTAACGCCAATAGTTCTCCAACCGATTCGTACATCCTTTGGACGATCTTCGTTTTCTCCTGTTAGAAGCCAAGCAATAGTATCTTGTGATAATGATAATTCATCAGCAATCTGTTGGGAGTTTAATCCCTCAATGCGCAGATTAGTTGCGAGGGCGCGTAATTCTTCGATACTTAATACCATCAAACCAAAGGGGGTCGCCTCACACAATTCAAACCTTTGCTAGAAAGACCTCCATACAAGCGACATCTAGCCCTACAAAGACTTCAAGAAAGGTCGGCACAGGGAAGGGGCATGGGCGACTTTGAATATGAGGCTCTTCTCGACAGAGCCAGAGAAAATATTCCAGAAGAGATATCTTCAGGTTCTCGTTGGAAATTACCTAATCCTCAGATAATGATAGAAGGTTCAAATACAATCCTTAGAAACTTCAATGAATTGGTTTCTATGATGGATAGAGATGATAATCATGTATACCAATTCATTCTAAACGAGTTAGGAACTTCAGGTTCAAGAGATGGACCACGTGCTAGATTCAAGGGAAGAATTCCACCAAAGAGAATCAAGCGAACTATCGCTAATTATGTCAATAACTACATCAAGTGTGGTCAATGTTCAGCTCCTGATACTCACTTTATCAAAGAGGATAGAACTACTCTTCTAAAGTGCCAAGCATGTGGTGCTACAAGACCAGTTAAACTTTGATTAGTCTAATTTTAGGAGTTGCTTTTCAGCAATCTTTCCCGTTTTAAGATGTTCAAGGATTGGTATTAGGTCATTCTCATTATTGATCGTATACCAAACGCCTTCTGGATAAACAACACAAGTAGTCCCTTGGTCACAATAATCTAAGCAACCTGATTTTTGTACTCTTATGTCACTCAAGCCTGCTTTAATGGCAGCCAATTTTAGGGCTTTCATGTAGTCAATACTACCTCTGTCAAAACAATTTGGCTTGACAACGCCTTCAGGTCTCTGATGTCCACAGATAAAGACGTGGCGTGAATAACCTACATCGCCCTCCGGCATCGTCCTCAACCCCAAAGATGAGCATCATCGTTTCCGCTTTTTTGCTTCTCTACTTTTTCGTGTAAACTGCTACGGCGCTTCATATCATCTCTTTCGAATGCGAGTAATTCTGAATCGTCAATATATGGAGGGCGAGTATGAGCTACTAAAACGACCTGAACGATTACATCTCGCGAGATATAGTGGTTTTTACCATCATCGGTTAGTATTTCAAGACTTGACTTACCGCTTGATAACAAACGACCCTTAACCCAGCCATCGTTTCCTTCAGCAAGCGCTCTTGCATCCATTAAAATCTCAATTAGATCATCACGGCGCAGGCCATGGCGTCTCTCCAACAGATTTCCATTGTGTATTCCAACATTAGATTCAAGGTCCGGAGAGCCCATTTCTTCCCATAATGTTTGTGCCCATTCCGGTAAGTCAATGCTGTTCTTCTTCTTCGCCATGTTGTAGTTGATTAGGCGACGCTACTTGAACGCTCGTACTTGCATTAATGGATTTATTTCCACAAAAAGTTCATTGCGATGTTATATTTAGCATTCGTAGTACAATAATTGTCGCTTATTTGGAGGAGTGCCTTCATCAAGGGTGGGCTACCGGCATGGAATGGAGGAATAGGCTTGAAGGTCTCATGGCGAACAATACCAACAGTCCTTTTGGAGGACGAAGTTCTCGATAAAGCCTTCTCGCGAGCGCGAAAAGCAGCTGATAGGGTTGATGATCCTGACAAAGTATTTCGTGTAAGAAAACAGATGAACAGAATGGTTCAGACTGCAGCAGATGTGATCTACAGTCAGTTTACTGAGATGGTGGAATGTTGGCCAAGCCTAGACCAATCACCTCAATTTGATGTAGCGATGATAGAGGCCTGTGTAGGATGTGATGATTATCGACATCACCTTTCAATGCTACAATGGGCTGCGAAAAGAATCACTGCTATCTCTGGACAGAACTCCAAGAAAATTGTCCGTACTGCGAGGACTGAATTGATGCACGATGCAAGAAAGGAAGCATATGGCCGGATAAGTTCTGTTATGCGCCAAGTCGGCAAATCGTTACTATGGCTAAGTGAAGCGAGAGAGACTCTAAAAAAGTTACCAACAATTAATTCTGAATTACCTTGTATTGTGGTCTGCGGTGCTCCAAATGTAGGGAAATCCGCCTTTATTTCTGCATTGAGTTCAGGTAATATGGAAGTAAATCATTATCCATTTACTACTAAACAAATACACGTTGGGCATTTCTTCCATAGAAGGCTTCAGCATCAATTAGTTGACACTCCTGGTTTGCTCGATAGGCCTATGATAAATAGAAACGCAATTGAAATGCAGGCGATAGCAGCATTAGAAAATACAGGATCTTTAGTTCTATTTTTACTAGATGGAAGCGAACAGTGTGGAACTCCAATGGAGGAACAATTGAATCTTCTTGAAGAGGTAAAAGGATTATTGCCTGAGACTGATTTATTGGTTGTCTCATCAAAAGCAGATTTACTAAATCCAAAACCAGAGATGTGGGATGAAGTTATTGCAGCAGAAAAACTATGGCAGGATGAAGGTAGTGAAGGTGACCCACTATTGCCCCTGCTCTATGACTCTCAAGGCCGTCCGACAATGTCAGCAACAGAATTCGTTGGAATGGATGCAATGCGGTTAGAAATTGTTCGCCGAGTGAAATCTGCTCGTGATATAGACCCTCTAAGTTTGCCAGAGGGATGGTATCGTAGAGATCTAGATATTGCTAAACCGAAGTATATGAAAACAAGAGATTGGGACCGTCGTGAATAACTCACATTTGTTCAATCGGAATGATTCCCACACCTTGCATTCCTGTTTTCAGTAGATTTCTTGCTACTTCTGAAACCTGTAGATAGAGTGGGTTTGGAACACCTTCAACTAGAATGTGGCAGTCTCTGTAAAACCCGTTGTATGCATTTGCTAAATCTAGTAATTGAGCAGCGAACAAATGTGGCTTTCTCATATTGACTGCTTTGTCGAGTATGTCGTTATGCCTTGCAATCGTTCTTAGAAGTTCTACAAGTCCAGTTGGCATTTCCTGTTGACAATAATCGATTTCAGATGATATGATCAAATCAATATCAGCACCCGATTCAATACAGCGTAGCATTACTGAATGCGCTCTAGTATGGCTGTACATGATGAATGGTGCTGAGCCTGCCTCAAATGCAAGTGCTTCTTCCCAACGGAATGTGAATCCTTTGTCAGGGCTCACTTTTATGATATTGAAGCGAACAGCAGAAACACCTACAGCCTCTGCGATTTCCATCACCTTTTCTTCCAAATAATCAGGGCGTAATTCTCTTACAATCGTTGCGGCTTGTGCTTGTGCTTCCTCCAGTAAATCATCCATGAAAACTACGTTTCCTTTTCGTGTAGACATCTTTCCTTCTGGTAACTTGATGAAACTATAGAACAATACCTCTGGGACTCTTTCTCCTAATTCTGTTAGAGCCATTGCAACTTGCTTCCCTTGTAATTTATGATCTTCTCCTAGAACATCAATCAAATCATCACACTGTTGCCATTTCCACATATGATATGCAATATCTCTAGTTGCATAGAGTGATGAACCATCTCCTCTTCTAAAGAAGAATTCAGTTTTACCCTTTAGACCACGTTGGCCCAAATCAAGGTAGCCTGCACCATTATCCGCTTCACCATAGATCTCCATCTCACTGAGTCTTAGCATCAATTTGGCGACATCACCATCGATGACGAATTTGGATTCTTTAGTGAAGGTGTCAAAATTAATTCCTAATCTGTTAAGAGTTGTTAGCATTCCATCAAGAACAGGTTGGTAGGCTGATTCAAACTGATTTAGGACATCTTGGTCACCATGTTCACTAGCATGAACTAATCTTCCGATTTCATCCTCTATCGCTTGTGCGTTTTCACCTTCACGCATTTTTTGTGCAGCTTGATACCAGCGAACAGTTTCATGATCTGCCTTGCCTGACCAACGAGGATTTACAGCATCTCTTCCGACTAGGGTTTGCTCAACTTCCTCCTTGCTAAGGTTTGCAAGAGCCCATGCTAATACTGCAACTTGCTTACCCATGTCATCAACATAATATTCAGCTCTGACTTCGTTTCCAAATAACCTATGAAGACGAACTAAGGAATCACCGAGTATTGCGTTTCTTGCTCTACCAACGTGGAATGGTCCATTTGGGTTTGCAGAGGTATGCTCGATGAGAACCTTTCTCCCGGTACTATTCATCGTTCCCAAAGCATCACCAATGCGAACCTTACCCGACAAAACTTGTTGTGCTAACCAATTAACATTGGCTTTGATATTAAGATATCCACCAACTGCAGAAACTTCACCTATCGCAGGATTAGAAGAGATTTCATCAGCAATTGATTGAGCCAATTCAACTGGATTTCTTGACAATTGCTTTGCTAAGGGAAAACATGGAAGTGAAAGGTCTCCTTGAGACATATCACGGCTAGGTGCTAACATTTGGCGCCAATTATCGCCCGAAATACCGGCTTTGACAAGGGCCTGTCCAAGCAGTTGTTCGATCTCATCTCGTAGAAGTTTCAATTAATTCACCTCACACCCAAGGATACCGCAATATTGCTGCAAGGCCGCCAAATCCAAGCATTAGTTGAGAGCCTTCCTCCGTATCAACCGAGATATATACAAGTTCAGTGTTGGATTTTACTGCCATTGCACTCAGTTCATCGATTAAAGAAATATTTTCTAGTTCCTTGGCCTTATCCCCAGAAACATCACAAGAAGGGCAATTCGGTATTACTTCCATGCGTCCAATAGTGGTCTTCCATTCATGTTTACATCCACCACATTGTAGAGTTATTGTATTCTTTCTCAATGCCTCAGAAATAAGTAATTTTTGAACTGCACCTTGGTCAAGCGCTTGCTTAACCATTTGTTGACCATATGTTGCCTTTGGATGGTTTTTAATCAATTCAGAAAGGAATACATCCATGATTTTACGCTCAGCGTCAAGTTCTATTTCTCCCATCATCGGTCCAGCGTTACCGACTAATTCTCTAATTCCACTATCATTGGAATATCCTACATCAAAAGTGGTCTTAGCAATTTTTTTAACGATTTCGTGATGGAAATAATCATTATTGACCACGAAATCCTTTGTAGCGCCTGGCCCTCCAACAATGATTGCTTGGATATTATCTAAATTTGGTAACCAGTAATCACAAGCATGCTCACTGGCACGCTTGAAGAAATTGTGCGCAGCCTCTTCAATAAGTCTCTCGAAACGTTGTGCAGATTGACCTCCTTGGCGGTGCTTGCCCATAATGTTGGAAACCAAATGCTCCTGAACGTGTATTCTTTTACCGGTGGCGATTCCAAATGCTGCTTCAGATCTATCGATGACGAATAATCCATATGATTTTTTGTCGATAAGCATATCTTCAAGTTGTGTTAATTCAAAAACCGAATCACATCGATAGCGAAATGACAAAAGTGGTTGAGGTGGGTCTTCAACTAATACATTGATCATACGGTTTCTATTATTCCCTACAATGATTGAACCGACGAATAGGGCGATACCGTTTTCTCCAGCATTTTTTATTTTAGAAAGTGAAGAAAGTGCTGAATCAATCGCTCCTTGGACATTCTTACGAGTTCCTTTGGATTTGATATTTGCAGCTTGTCCGTGTTCATTTTGCAGCAGTTGGCGTGCATCGGATACTTGGCGGTCTGGTGGAATAATAATGCTGACTAGTTCAGTGCCAAAACCCTTCATTTCACGAAGGTCTTCCAATGCCATCTTGAGACGGAGTCGGCGAGAAGCAAGTTCAACATCATCTGACACAGTCTACGCCTCTAATTTAGTGGCAGAGACGAGGGGTTTTCAACCCTCGCCCCTTTGTTGAATTAACTTTGAAGTTCTCAAGCAAGTTACTTTGATAAATTTCCTATTGATTGGGATAGAATTTAATTGAAACTTAATAATTGGCTCTATGTCAATAATGACAAGGGATATGCTCAAAGAATAGGGGCTGTGAGGGAAGGTCGATGACAAGTCGTCACATCGTTGCATTAGGAGGCAGTCTGCTGCGTCCGGAGGAATCCGAACAACGCAGTGCATGGTTCGGTCAACTTAGACAGCTAGCAGTCCACTTGGAAGGTAATGGCCGAAGAGTTGGCATAGTCATAGGCGGAGGTCTTCCGGCAAGAGAGGCTATTGAATTAGCAAAAACTTGTGTTTCAGCATCTGATAAATTAGATAAAATTGGCATTGCAGCAACTCGATTGAATGCAACAGTAATTCAACAAATATTGCTTGATATCGGCTGTAATGTAGCCCCTTCAATCCCTCACACTACTTCTGAGTCTGCTGAATTATTAGAACAATATAATTTTGTGGTAATGGGTGGAACTACTCCGGGTCATACAACAGATGCAGTAGCAGTTGCCTTTGCTAGAGACGCGGGTGCAAGGACTTGCATTATCGCAACAAATGTCAGTCATGTTTACGATAAAGACCCTAGAAAATTTGATGATGCTCAATCATTGACCAAATTGACAATTGATCAGTTGGCAGAGATTACCGGAATAGGTGAACCGCTTGCACCAGGGGCTTCAGCAGTTATTGACCCAATAGCAGTTGGTTGGGCAAAAGATTCCTGTATTGATTTAGCGGTATTAGATGGACGTCAAATATCAATCTTGGAACAAGCATTAGATGGCCAACCATTTGATGGAACACTAATAACTTCATGAGGTGAGAAAATGTCGGAATCAGCAAATAATACGAAAAATTCACGCAATAGCAACCGAGTACAGCCGCATAAGCATTGTAAGATTTGCCAAGAAGCGATTTCAACAAAAGCAGAACCAAGAATTTGCAAGAAA
>DAJY01000123.1:0-1598 GCA_002499015.1 Euryarchaeota archaeon UBA242 | reverse complement strand
TTGTTCAGTTTGTCCAGCAGCGGTTAGACGGTCACCTAATTTGTATAATTCTTTGAATGCCTCTTTTATCGAACTTGTTTGCTTTAAGAATTGTATTGCAGGCCAACCGCAGTCTATTATTCCCGGTTCTACTGTACTTTCCTCAACCCAAGCAGCGCACGACACACCATGGCATAGTGCACTGAATTGTGATAAATCTAACCAAAATGTATTGCGTTTACAGACAGGGCAAGTTTTGCATTCAATTGTTGATAGAACAGTCATTGCATCATCTCCAACAATATCAATTTCCCAAATAACTATGCTTGCAGACTTTAAATTCATAAGTTCACTTTTCTTTAGAAAAGTGCGTAATACTAGCCAAGCAGTCTCTTCTGAACTAAAGCAGCCCATGCCTATGGCCTTGCCATCTGCTTCAACAGCAGTTGGAACAAATACGCGACTCGGAGTATCGGCCATTACAATGCCCTTGATGCGAAGCCCTTCAATACTTATGCAAAAATATGCAATCAAACTACGATTTGCTAGCAGGTTATGGAGAGCGAACCCATTCCATTTCAATGACGGGTAAACCACCTGGATGAGGTAGTGGTGCTTGTGGCTTTTCAATTCGTATTTTTATTTTACAAACCATTTCATTACTGGAAATATTTTTGATAATCCTTTCACACATTGTTTCCATTAACCCAATCGGTTTTTGAGCATCAATAATTTCAGCATCGATTGCAATTTGTATATCTGCATAATTCAAAGTATTTGTTAACTTACCTGCAATGCTATGGTCCATTATTGTCGCCCATACAGTGAAATTGAAAGGTTGTTGTTCCTCATGTTCGAATTCATAATAGCCATGCTTGGCCATAACGGTATAATTCTCTAAAGCGACAGTGAGAGTCATAGTGATCACTCAGTCTTCAGAATCTCTTTCATGAACCCAGATTAGATGGTATCCGAATTGAGTTTTTACAGGTGCTGAGACTGTTTTCAAAGGGGTGCTCCATACCGCTACCTCAAATTCCTTGACCATGTTTCCTTTGCGAAACCAACCCAAATCGCCACCCTTTTGAGAAGAAGGACAAGAACTCTTTTTCCTTGCCAACTTTTGAAAATCTTTCAACTTTGAAACTTTATCCATAATCTGTACAGCCTCGGATTTGGACTCAACCAAAATATGACTTGCCCATGCATTAGGTGCGACCATGAAAGGGCTATGAGATTCTATTCTTCAACTCTTTTGAATATCAAGAATCGAGATTGTAGGCTAAGGCACTCAAATATGTTCCATAAATTGTAACTGATACACCTAGTGATTCTTCGTTAAAACGTTCCATATTGTCTTTGTAAGTGTGATACTCCCAACTCCCACTACCATAGCATACGACGGCTCTACCGTTTGCACCACTTCCTAAATCATAGACAAATGGTCCATGATCCGAATTGTATGGCATTCCATCTTCGGCACCCTTTGCTCCTAATAGCGCTGCCATGCGAATATCATATTTATTGGCAATATCTGGATATTGGGAAATATATTCTTTTTTGATGCTTTCAACATTTCTATAATCGTCCATGCTATTTGTGAACAATGTCAATGAATT
>DAJY01000010.1:14579-17521 GCA_002499015.1 Euryarchaeota archaeon UBA242 | reverse complement strand
CGCCCTCCAATATTCTCGATCATTCCTGTTTTACCAGTAGTATTGAATGGTTCAACTGCATATATGGAACCAACTTCAACCTCTCCCTTGAATCCTCTATTATCGGGACCACAAGCATATGATGGAATTGAAACACCAGCATGTAATTCCCATGGTTTCAATTGATGTCCGCATAAATTGCGTATTGGTTGAAAACCTGCATCGAGTGAAGGTTGTGCAGCAGCGGCACCGACCTTCCACCAAGGAGTTCCTGGGTGCATTACTTCAATTGCAGCATCTCGTGCCTCTTTTGCAGCTTTGATTTGTTCAGTATGATTATTACCATTACCGATTTCAAAGGATAGTGCATTATCACCAATATGTCCTTTGATATGGACTCCATAATCTATTTTTACAAGGTCTCCTTTTTCTAGAATCATGTTACCTTGCCAATCCTCAACTTCTTCAATTAAGTGATTTGTAGTGAAATGGGCGGCTAAGTCATTGGTAGCAATCGTTCCAGGGAAAGCAGGCTTTCCACCATGCCGATGAATGAATCGTTCAGCACTTTCAATTATCTCATGAAAGGATTTTCCCGGTTCAAGTTCTAGTTTCATTGCTTCCAAAGTTCGACGTGAAACATGGCCTGCATCGCGCCAATATTTCAACTCACTTTCGTCAACCATAACATCACGTCTTGACGAGGTATTACTCCCTCTCTCATAATAGTTACCGAAAACCCACTACTTTGACTTTCGTCTCTAATAAACTGAATGATGGTACTAGGCACTTCTCCACCACACATTCCAGAAAGGATTGCTTGCTCCGGCAATCCAAGCCTCAGTCCCGCACTTTTACTATCTTTTTCTGGTAATTCTCCACTTTGATTTGCGCTTGTTGCAGTTATTGCACCAACACGTTTTGTGAGTTTTCTGGCCAACGGGTGCGCTAAAACTCTTATCGCAATATTTTCACCGCCTATCCTTTGGTCAAACTTTTGCAACGCCGGTAATATTACTGTAATAGAGCCTTGAGCAAAAGCAGAGAGTAGTTTTTTTGCTAATTCTGGGAATTCAACAAATTGTTTTGCCTGTTCAATAGAAGCTACTCCCAAACTAACAGGCATGTGCTCTGGTCTTTGTTTCAATGCAAAAAGTGCATCTAACCCTTGTTGGGTTGGCAATGATGCCAGTCCTGGTTGAGTAGAAGTTGGATATGCAACAACTCCTCCAGCGTTAAGTATCTCGATAATAGACGATGGAATCAAAAAACTCTCACCTCCAGTATTATGCGTGAGCCCATTGTTCAACGTGCTGTTGTGCAACTTGCGCTGCTACACTCTTATCTTCAGTTTTTACCAATAGTTTTCCACTAGGGTATAATGTTAATTCACACGGTCCAGAAAAAGTCCAACACAAGCGATTGCGAATTCCAACTTGATATCCACAAGATTCGATTGCCGCACCGACCTTCTCTATATCGATAGATTTGATTCCTTCAGGTACGATCTGATATGCAGCCTTATTACCGCATAATTCCATAACATATCCAGCGCTCATTTACTCACCTCACAAATTACTAGCTCTGGCAGGAGGTGCGGAAGGTGGACCTGATGGAGTGGCGCTCGGAGGGCCTGTTGGTGGTCCTGATGGCGGTCCGGAAGGTGGGCCTGATGGAGGACCGGCTGGAGTGGTGCTCGGAGGACCTGATGGTGGGCCTGATGGCGGACCGGTTGGAGTGGTGCTCGGAGGGCCCGATGGTGGACCCGCTGGCGGCCCTGAAGGTGGTCCCGATGGAGGTCCGGAGGGTGGTGCAGGCGCTAGAGAATGAGTTGAGGCCGGTTTCAATGGGACTGCTGGTGGCCCTGTTGGAGCAGATGATACGGGGCTAAGTTCAACCTTTGGTTCAGTCGCAATAGTGGCTGCAGCAACAGCTAACAAGTCAACTGGAGCGCTCTCAGCCACAGTTGTGGTAGTTTCGTTCTTTTCCCAAGAAGGCGTCCTAACTTCATTTGTAGGTTGGTTTAGGGGTGTAGAAAGTGGATCGGAAATAACTTCTACTGAGTCGGATTTTTGCCATGGAGGGGTGCGAGGAGCATCCTCTTCTCCGGATTCAATCCCTGCTGCTGCGCCGACATTAATTTTCGTCGCCCCACCTTCTGCGTTTTCACCGTGATATGTAGTAAGAACAACTGAACTTGAATCTATTATTTCCTTTTCTTCAGTATTTCCGAAATCACTTAGATGCTCTGTAAATGCTCCAGTGAATAAACTGCCCCCAATAGCATTGTTTAATTTACGCCCTGCTTGTTCTTGATAAGTAAAATCTGCTTCGTATGGTCCGAGAGAAATATTTTTCCCATTACCGGTCGTTGTGAAAGTCCATTGCCCATTATCGAGAGGGAATTCAAATGTAAAGGAGCGTGAAACTCCAGGTCCTAGTGAGGTAATTGCTTCTTTTGGAGATACTTTTTGGCCATCACTAGTTGTAATATTGATATTCAATCCACCCATTGGAATTGCTGCTTCATTTGTTAAATTGACTATTACCAAAATAACATCTTCGTCATCATCATCAATTTCCATTTTCACATCGGTAAGTCTCGCTTCTAGAGAAGCGGCTCGCTGGCTATGTTGGTCACTCATATCTCTCACCTTGAAGACCACTAAAGTAGGCAGTACTTCAAGGGCTTGCCAAATTAGTTTGCTTATTCAATGAAGTTTCAAGCGTGTTTCAGAGGGCAAGGACCAATCTACAGCGGCAACTGTATGGTTTTTGATATCGATTGAAGTCCTAAACTCTGAGTTCTTAGATTGGGCTCTTATCATATCCCTAAATCCAAACCATAATGCTCCGACGAATGGAATGATATAGATTAGTTTTGAAAAGGCTCTCGGACCCCAATGATGGTCATCGAGTGCTGAGCCATTATCGTGAACAATTGCTATTCTCAAACTTCTTTG
>DAJY01000010.1:0-14357 GCA_002499015.1 Euryarchaeota archaeon UBA242 | reverse complement strand
CATATGCAACCGCTCGCTTCCAAGCAGGAGCAATCAACATTCCATCAGGCGCATTTGCCATAATAGTCTGGGCCAAAGTTCCATGTCCTTGATGGATGCTAACTGCTGCTTCGGCCATACCCCTCGCCAATGTGTATCCTTTGTCAAGTCTATGCACAAAATAGTATGTCAACTATGAGTGATATGCCATGCGAATAGATTGTGCTCTTCAGCCCAATCGAGATATGAGCGCCATGTTCCATCATGGCGTAAAGTTGTAGGATTACCCAATACAATCAAACCTCTTCTCGCTCTTGTAATCGCTACATTAAGGCGCCTTTTATCACTTAAAAAACCTATTTCTCCCCTTTCATTAGCGCGAACTGCACTGAATATAATAATCTCTTTTTCACGGCCTTGATAACCATCTACACTTTTAATTTCAAGTCCATGGTATGGCTCACCATCTTCAAACCCACCGGCTTGATAAAACAAGTCCGTAAGAAGTCTAACTTGACCATTATATGGTGAGATTACACCGATATCTTGTGCAGTAATGTCTCCTGCCGCCAACAGATCATCAACGATTGATACGACTTTGGCAGCCTCATCAATATTTGATTTGCTCTTTCCTTCCTCATCTTCTACTTCAAACCCTTCTATTGGAACAAAAGCAACTGGTTTGTCCCAATCAGGCCACAAGAACCCTGCAGCTGGTGGCCTTTCTGCAGGCGTGCAACCGTCTTCCAATTTGTTATCATAGAATCTTGCACTTGGAAATTCTCTAATCGTAGGATGCATCCTGTATTGTGTAGTCAGCATATGAGTCGGCATTCCACATTTGATCAACCTATCAAATAACGACCTACCCAGACCTCCCCTCTCCGCCTCTCTGCTGATTACAGTTGGTGGTAATTGTTTGTGGTCACCGACTAAAATGAGTTGCCTACAACCCCTGGTGATAGGAACTAGAGCGCTGGGTTCACTGGCTTGAGTCGCTTCATCCATCAAAATAACTGGGAATCTCCTATTGCCTAACAATTTGTGACCAGAACCAATGGTTGTTGTACAAATGACTTCAGCACTATCCAATACTCCATCGATCATAGTTCTTTCAAGACGGCGTATTTCGTTGTAATTATTATTGACTTCCTTATGCGCTAAACCTTTTTCTTTGCCCCTCAAACCACTTAGACTACGCTTGACTGTTTCGTTTTCTTTACGAATAAATTCTATTTCTTCTTGAGCGGGGTGGTTTTTTAAAATTGCATCAAGTGTTGCTTCTCTCAAGGCTTCTCTTACTTTCACTGGACGGCCAATACGAATAGCATTGACGCCATTATCAAGTAATCCTTCAAGTAAATTATCTACTGCAACATTGGATTCTGCGGTTGCTAAAATAGGACCCCTCCCCATCTTGACAAGAGTGCGTAATAGTTGCACTGCTGTATGGGTTTTTCCAGTGCCAGGAGGGCCCTGAATCAAAGTTAATCTTTTACCGATTGCTGACTCTACTGCATTTCTTTGAGATTCGTTTAGTGGTAGTTGTGATATGCCGAGGGGGCCATATTTTTTCTGCCCGTGGATTTCAGGGGGGCTTTGCGCGGAGGTTGCAATGTCATGAACTGAACCGAGTAATAAATCTCGCAAAGGCGTTCCAGTGCTATCTTCGGTTGAATGAAATGATATCAATCCCTCATGCATTCTATCGTGTGCAACGCGATTTGCTCCTCTATCCAATCGCCAATTTCCTTTACGTAAATCACTAGGCCTTTCTGCAACGACGACCCTAATCCGGGTAGGCCCTCTGTCCAATACAACTCCTTCGAGGATTTTTTCACCCCATGGCCGAGTCCTACTGATTAGGACAATATCCCCATTACCAAAACGATGTTGCGGCATTCTTCCACCATTTCTAGATTCAAAAGTAATTATATAATCTCCAAAAAAGTGCCCCTGAGGCCTTCCGGTCAAATCGAATAATGTTAATCCTGCAGCCACTAATCGCTGCTTTGTCCATTTCTTCCAGCGTTCTTCTACCATTGCTGTTTCATCATCTAATTCCTGTTTTATCAATTTGCTAAATAATGAAAAATGGTCCTGGCCCTTTTGCCAAATCAATGGCACCTCAGAATCTACCGCTGAGGGGTCACTCGAAGAGGATGTAGAACTGTTCATCCGCCGCACCCGCCCCCGTTCCGCCATAATTACCGCGATGCATTATACCTCATCATGATATGCCTCTTTTTTGATGTTTTTTTTAATCATCGCACCCTATGTCTTAAACAGGCAATGAGAAACCGAAGATTGGGAGTAGTATGTTCGGGAGGCGCAACAAGTCTGGCAGCGATGCCGATAATACTTGTCCATACTGCGAATTTAGCAATCAAACGAATGCTGAATCGTGCTCTCAATGCTACTATGTTTTTGCTGCGAGTGCGAGGGACCAACCAACTGCTGCACCTTCGACCAGTGGCGACGAATTAATGTCCTTATTACTATCAGATGACTTGGAAGTTCCCGATGAAGATGAATATGTGGTTGAAGCGGTATTAACACTTGAAGATGCAGCGGTTGAAATCAGTCAATATGAAACCGTTAACGAAGAGAACTCGTTTGAATTCATTGACGGTGACGGTGTCGGCCCAACACTTGCTCAAACAGTTGATTATGTCAAACCCGAAGAGGTTCAATTGCAAGTTAGCGATGCTCCAGCAACACCAACCTATTTTGAACTGGATGAATATGACCCACTGCAAGATGTCCCTGAACCTGTTCATTCCGGATTGGGCAATCTATACTCTCCAATGGTAAAGGCAGAAACTGATGATGATCTATTGGGTTCTGTTGGTCCCAAAGCATCTGTTTCAATGACACCTGAGATTCCTGAGATACCTGATATATTACCAAGTAAAGGCGGGCTTGCTTCAGCAATGCACCAACCTCAACCTATTAGTAAACCAATTCCGGCACCTTTGCCAACTCCAATTCCAAAAGCAATACCTACTCCTGAATTACCATTTGCAGTCAGCGCAACCGTACCAACTCCAATTCCAAAAGCAATACCTACTCCAGGATTACCATTTGCAGTCAGCGCAACCGTATCAACTCCATCTGTTCAACCAAAAACTCCCGAACTATCAGTTGAAGAAGAAAATACAGACAAGGTTGTTGAAAAGGTAACTGAAAAGCCAGCACCTATTCCTCAAATGAATGGACGTATTTGGCCATGGCCTGCTAAGGAGGAGTGGAATGCATCACAAGTATACAGAGAAGTTGTTTCCGCTCTTGAGCAAGTCAAATCTGGTAATTTGAAAGGTGCTGCTGAGACTCTTGATAATTTGGGCCCTCATCTCTCAAAAAACCTTGACATGCTACTACATATTGGCATCATTATGACTTATTTGGGCCGCACGGAACACCTACAATGGACACTTGCAATGGCGCAAAGAATCTATCCAGGCAATGAGCATGTTTCATCAGCCCTAACCCGTCTGTGAAGTTGAGGGCGAGTTATGACGTCGACACCGCAACTGTCAATCGCGGGCGAATATAATCTGCGCCCAGCCAACAAAGCCATCCTTTCAAGTGTGATTGAAGCGTTTAACGAAGACCCCGATTCTGCATTATCGGCCTTGCCTTGGATAGATATGAGAAAGGATCTCAATCACCAATTATCAGATATGCTTTTTGATATTGAAACGGCCTCGGATGAAGACCGATTACATTTTTGGTCTATTCATGATAGTGCCGGAACTTTTGCTGGTATGGTTGGAATTGGTGATGAATTACAATTCGCTAATTCTCACTATAATTTAGGATACTGGGTAAAACCTTCCTTTCGAAATAAAGGAATTGCAATAAGAAGTGTGGATTCGATATTAACTTGGCTAGAGGGTAGAGGGCGCAACTTTAGAATTGAAGTTGCAGTTCACCCACACAATGATGCAGGACTAGCGACCGCTGAGAAAATCTGTTTAAATTGGAATGGCCAAACCCTTGAAGAATTTGTTGGAGTTGAATTATTTGGACGTACTATTCCTCACAAAGTGTATTTGATTGATTTACCTCGGAATGGGTGAATTAATAATGTCCGGATCTACTTGGATCAGCATTGATTTTGATGACCTTAGGCATCTACCAAAGCATTCAGGCCATCCAACTCGTTCCAAAAAACCTCATCACACTTCAGTTGATAAAGAGTTATCCGGAGACTTTCAAAGAGGCATGGTCGCTCTTGAAAAGTGGTTAAACTCAAATGACTATCCTGTGACTTTTTTTATCATAGCTGATTTATTTGAAAATCCAACTTTCACAACTTGGTTGCAAGCAATTATCTCACAGTTTTCCAAAAGAATCACAATTGGTAACCATGGCTTAACCCATCGTAGTTGGTCTGCTTGGCCTGAAGATATTGCCGGATTTGAACAAGCATTAATTGAATCAAATAAAATTTTAAAGCAATACTGTGAGCCAAATTTACGCCCATGGTTTCGCGCTCCTGCTGGATATATTGCGCCTTGGATGGCGCCAATATTAGCAAAAAATGGATTTGAAGTAGATTCATCAGTCAATCCGAGTTGGTTGCTAAAAAGAAAGACGGGTAAAGATAAATCGTGGTCAAAGGTAATCGACTCTATGAAACAAAATGGAATCCGCGAAATTGCTTGGAAAACAAAATGGTCATTACCAATAAATGGACCCGCTTTGCATATTCCAATCTTGAAAATTATTGCTAAGCGCGAATGGAGAAATTCTCCAGTTGTAGATTGTTTGGATGATTGTTTGAAATCTGATAAACAGATTACTGCATTATATTGGCATCTATTAGACCACTCAAGAAATGAAGCAACTTGGTCTCCACCTTTGCAATGATTATAGCATTTATCAGCAATCACGCATCATCATTGTTACCGATTTACTTTGATGATTAAGAACTCCTATTTCTGCAAAATCAAATCGCTGATGAAATCTCATTGAACCAGGATTTGGTGGATTTAGACTCACTTCTGCAGCTATTGGATAATTGTATTGTTTAGCATAAGATATTACTTGTTGATAGAGAAGTGAACCGATTGTTCGGTTTCGATGATTCTCTGAAACTGCAATCCGGTCTACATAGAGAAAGTCTTGGTAGCGTTGATTAAACCAAGCATAATTGAGACTTGCATAATCAGTTCTTGGTAGAAAACATAACACAAACCCAACCAATTGTTCATCTTCAAATGCACCAATAGTTAATTCAGCAATACGTAGTAATTCGACTATTTCTTGCTGTGAAACTTTACCAGTACCAGGTAGACCTTGTTGATTGATTTCCCAAATTAAAGGAATATCTTGGCTGCGAAGTTTACGCATTTGCATGATTACTGCTCAAAGACTTTAGTTGATAAGTTTATTTTCAACCAACAGTTGTTAGAGGTAAACTTAGGATTTGTTTTCAATCCATTGTTCAATTTCTTTGGTTGCTAGAATTAGTGTAGGAGCCCAAAGACCCACAAATATTCCCAACATTTCATCATTACCGATGAAGTACAGATACAGAGATCCTACTACCGATAACATACTCGCTATTAATCCAAATTTTGCTAATTGTCCACTCATAATTTTTCCACCTTATCCCAATGAAATATAATTCCACACTTAAACTGCTGTTTCTTGCAGTGGATTATTATTCATTCGTTAGGTGAATTAATTTTTATTTCTGAATCGTTTGTGAAGCCTTTCCTAGTGAACGATGTTTTTAGCATCTTTAGCCTATTTATTCAGATTATACAGCGTGTAATCTCAGTTGCGAAGATTGGACATTCCTCCATCCAAATTCAGTATCTGTCCAGTAAGGTTGTCCGGCGCATCGCACAATAACCATTCAACAGTTGACGCTATTTCATCCGGTTGATTTATTCTTTTTAATGGAATCATACCAACCGCAGCTTCCCTGATTACATCGGATTTGAGAATGTTTTCAGCCAATCGAGTTTCGGTCAAACCTGGCGCTACTGCATTAACGCGTATGTTACGTTGACTGTATGTTGCTGCTGCGGAACGAACCATTGATTCAATTCCACCTTTTGCAGCAGCAATCGCTTCATGATTGACAAGACCGAGACTTGCTGCAATGCTGGAGATGAACACTAAACGCCCTCCACCTGAACGAAGCATCGCCTTACAGGCAGTTGAAAGTGTTAAGAAAGCAGTTGAAAGATTTGTGTGAATTACTTCGTTAAAGGCATCAATTTTGACTGCGTGAGGAGGGCGTATCAGTAATGAACCAACCAAATGTGCGACTCCTGCGATAGATCCATTTCCACGCGCTTGGGTCGCATCTACTGCCGCGGACACTGCTGAGGGATTCAAAGCATCACCCTGGATGATTTCTGCCCCCAATTCTTGAATCTCGGAACATCTAGCAATATCTCTAGCCAAAACTGTGACGTTATGTTGATCTTTTAGCAGTCGCTTGGCAAGTAAAATGGCAATATCGCTACTTCCACCGACGATGAGGTATGAGGCTGGCATGAAGAGCAAGTCATTGCTTTGGCATTTATACCTCTGTTTACGGATGCAGCATTATTATTTTAGTTGCTAAAAAAGACTCTCAAAAGGCGTTGAAATAAACAGATGTTCAAAAGCAGACCCACAATTTTAGGAGCATGAAGTACTCTCTGTCCGCGGCAACTATTGTCTTCCTTTTGGTTCTCAGTGCAGCAACTGGAGCCGTACTAATGTCTTTCAATCCATTAGGTTCATCTTCTACTGAACTGTTTTCTATTGAAGCCCCTGTTGTTTACGGAGTCAACGATTATACTCTCGTTGAAATTGATGAAGGCGATAACGATGAAGAAGAGTCCATTACCGAACGGCTCTACGAATTCTTGTTTGAAGCCAATTACGCAGGAGATGTTGTGACATGGGATTTCGGTGATGGAACCTCCGGAACTGGAGTTACTACCTCACATTCTTTTGCACAACCTGGCTATTATATGGTGACTGCAACATCAACTTCGGTTGATTCCATTGAAGTTGCTACCATCGAAATTACAGTGGAAAGAAAAGCTACAGTGGAGTCAGATAACATGGAGTGTACCTGTGCACCTACTGCAAAATCTACTATTATTGACCTCATTCCTTCAGTGGGTACAATTTCCTATGAAGGCATAGTGACTTTAGAGCATGATGGAAGCAGTGAGTCGTGCTCTCTGCGTAATCCGTTACAAGAATGTCATGTTCGTGTTATTCTCGAACGTACCGTCGATGGTTCAGTGATTGGGCAAGAGGTACTTTACGACGATAATTTTCGGATGAATGAACTCAACGTGCCTTTTGAGTTGTTGAGTATTGATGTTGAAATTGGTGAAGGGCTACAATTACGCCTTGAGACCGATCAATTGCGAGATTGGCATAAACCAACCACAATGTGGAGCATGACTGCGCCACTTTGATGATTTTTTCCTTCACACAGTATATCAACTATATTCCTGAGAAACTGTACCGAATAACTACTTTGAAAGTATCTTTTTAGATACTACATTGTTCATAAGATGACGATGAGGAGCAATGGTATGAAGCAAACCGATGTGCAAGCAGGGGCATGGACAAAGGCCTTTGAATCTGGAAAATTCATTCGTAAATCAAGTGAATTCCGTGACATTATTGAAGTTGATGGAACTTTTGATGTTGAAAGTGATCGTTATCACCTCTACATATCCCATGCATGCCCTTGGGCGCACAGAACTCTCATCACAAGAGCCATACTTGGACTTGAACAACACATTACTGTCGATGTGGTTGACTGGCGTATGAATCCAGATGGCTCCTGGTCATTCAATCCCGATGAGGAGGGTGCAAGCGCTGATACCATCAATGGTGAAGATAATCTTGAGGGGGTCTACAACCGAGCCTTTGAAGGTTGGAGTGCCAGTGGTAGTATCGGAACTGTTCCTGTCTTGTGGGATAAGAAACACGAGACCATTGTCAACAACGAAAGTAGTGAAATAATTCGAATGCTCGACACACTGGCTCAGTCAGGTTTAGGTAATGGTGCAACACTATGCCCATCACAACTAAAACAGGATATTGAAGCCATGATAGATGCAAACTATGAATCTGTCAACAATGGTGTATACAAGTCTGGTTTCGCTCGAACTCAATCTGCATATGATGAAGCAGTTACCGCCTTATTCGCCCGACTTGATGAGTTAGAGGCTCATCTAGAAGGTCGTGAATGGTTAGTAGGTGCCGGCAAGGGGCAACTTACTGAAGCGGATATTTGTCTGTTCCCGACCTTAGTTCGTTTTGATTTGGTTTACGTAGTTCACTTCAAGTGTAACCTTAGACGAATCATTGATTATCCTAATTTACAGGCATTTGTTGAACGAATGCTCAACCAACCTGGTGTCCGTGAAACCTGTCATTGGCATCACATGAAGGCGCATTATTTCTGGTCACATCAGAGTCTCAATACCTTCAGAATCATTCCACTCGGACCCCTTGAAGGTGCGCATACAAAGTGACCATTAGCAATGATACAATAGACCCATATATCTCACGAAGGGTTCAATCGTCTGCGCCTTTACCCAAACAAATAGGAGGAGAGGTTGTGAGACTAAGGCATATCGACCGGATTCGTGCTATTGCAATACTCTGCATGGTTCAAGTGCATACTGCTGCAATCATTCCTCCCGCTGGAATTTCCATTGATCATCCACTGGCATTTGTCTCGGCAGCAATTGGGGGAATGGCTGCCCCACTGTTTGTAACAATCTCTGGATGGGCAATGTATACAAGTGCAAAGAGGAGAAGTGAATCTGAAAATAATGATTTTTCATCTTGGGTGCGCTGGGTTGTTCCTCGATTCACTATTCTAGTGTTATGCCAATTATTTGTTAACTCTGCACTATTGCTGGAAAGAGGAGGTCGCTTCGAATGGATGACTCCAGGAGTGCTAACATTGCTAGCATTGGCAACTCTTCTAGGGCCAGCTTTAATCTTCATAACGAAGGGCCAGAGAGTCCTTCTACTACTATTGTTGATAATTTCGCCACTGATTATTGGAGATCTAAGTGGTTTAGGATTTAGTTGGGTAGAAAGGGTGTCATCTCAAGGATTTGAACAATGGATTGCTCGCCTTTTACTAAACGGAACTTACCCTGCATTACCTTGGTTAGCATTCATAGTTCTCGGCACTCTAATTGAAGATTATAGAGAAGACGCATCGACTAAAAAAATAGTTAAATTTGGTTTAGTGTTGATTGGGATGAGCATGGTATTTTCATTTTACAACGATATACCTTGGGCATTAACAACGGGTAATGCAGTTCTAACATTTTTCCCCGCTAATAGTCCATTCATATTTACTTCAGTTATTCTTGTAATAATTTTATTCAAATTATTACAAGGAGATGAGATGTCTGGTGGAGAGCCGTTGGGTGGAACAAGATTATCATGGCTGGAGCCAGCTGGAAGATTGTCGTTAACGATATATGTCATGCACTTTGTAGTACTGGGAGTTATTGCATTTGAAATGCAAAATCAACCACGTTCTGGAGTTTATCTTACCTTTTTATTTACTATCGTTCACACTTCTATTTGGATACCTTTAGCAATTTTACATGAGAAATATATCTCCGAAATATCCTTAGAGGGTTTGTTGAGAAAGTTCAATTAATCTCAAGAGGATTTTCGATCCGCTTGGAATTATTGCCAATCTTCAAGTTCATTGATCGCTTTAGCCGCTGCTACAACATCGCCGTCTTCCCACCAGTCGACCGCGATAAATGTTGGCCGTTTGCCATGTTGTTGCCAACACTCCTTTGCCCGTTCAATAAGGAAATCAACATCGTTTGCTTCATCTCCACGCGAAGGGTCAGATAATCCTGCAGGGCCTCTTAACCAATTGTTCATGTGATAGACTTCTTGTTCAATATCGCCGCGTAAGATATCACAATTCATATCCTCGGTGTTTTGTTCAGCGTAATTGGTCGTCCAACTATGTGTTAGGAAATCATGAATCCAAGGATGTGAATCATCTTCACCCTGCTCCCAAAATACAACCAAAGTAGTGTTTTGCTCAATCAATTCTTGCAATGTTGGCCAAGCACTATTCGCTTGGTGAATGTAAGTTTTCTCGTATAATTGTGAAAGTTCAAACACCGCTTTAAGATGTTCAACTTGAACATAATTTTCAACCAAAAGAGTGACCACATCGCGAGGATTCTGTTCCATTTTATCATGTAAGTTGGTTAGCCAATTGACCGAATCAATATTTCCATAAGTGCAAGGACTGAATCCTCGGTCATCATCTCCATGACATAATCGAACTGTTTCAACGCGTTCATCACCGAGATTCTCGTAATGTGTATCTATCATGAAAGCCCTCATTCCAGCATTCCATTGCGCATCAAGTCCAGTTTGATGGTTACTGGCTGGATAATAAATTCCATCTTGGTGGGTTGAAAAGGCGTTATGTGTTTCTGGAAATGTCACATTATCATAAGTTCGTAAGCAGAGAATAAGTAAACCATTACAGGGTTCAGAGGGAAGTTCTGGCTCTTGGGGTTGATTCATAGAAAGCGTGTCACCTGTCGGTGCAATACAACCTGAAAATATTAAAATGAAGGTCACGACTACTACCGCTGGACCTTTTCGCATGTAAGATGCCAACATACAAGAGAGCATCAATGCGTCGGTAGTATGGCATTTTCAAGGGGTCCCTCGGCATACCCCTTGCTTTACTAATATACTATTGATGACACAATATATATTGATTAAGATGAGAGGAAAAGGTTCACAAAAGGAAGCGAGATTAAATCGATTAAAACTTGAGATCATTGAGTATATCGGTGATTCACCAGGCTGTTGTGCAGCTGATATTGTCAGTTTCCTTTCAAATGAAAAAAGAATGAGAAATCATGGATTAACCACTCGTAAAATTGGCTTATTCATACCAAGATACTTGGCCAATATAGTCGGATTCAAGTTGGACAATAGTACAGGAAAGAGAATCTATCACTTGGCGGCTGTTTGAATACCAAGTTCTTTGAAGATTAACCCTTAGGGCTGCTTATGCAATGGCCTGATGTTACTACGGCCAAGGTACTTTTTCCAAGTCTTGATGAGTCGGAAAAAACAACTCCGTTCTTTTCCCAATACCAGCCGGTTTGGCATATTCTTGAACCGAGTGGAGAACTCTGTTTGAAAACTCAATTACTGGAATTAATAAACCGTTGTAGTGGACAAGAGAGCCTTGATTTAAGTGAATGTCCGGCAACATTTGATGATTCCAATGGTGTTATTTTCATTGAACCAAGTGCTATTATTGAATCTGGAACTCATATAATTGGCCCTTGCTATATTGGGGCCAATGCGCAAATTCGTCATGGTGCTTACATTCGACAAAACTCGTGGATTTGTCGCGATGCAGTTGTTGGACATTGTTCTGAAGTAAAACATTCAATTCTATTACCCGGCGCTAAGGCACCACATTTCAATTATGTTGGAGATTCAATTTTAGGTAGTTCTGTTAATCTCGGTGCTGGTGTAAAACTAAGCAATCTTAGAAATGATGGTGCTGAAGTATTTACTCGATTAAACGGTGAACGAATAGGGACTGGATTGCGTAAGTTCGGCGCTATTTTAGGCGAAGGTTGCCAACTTGGATGCAATAGTGTAACCAATCCAGGTGTTGTATTGGGGCCAAATAGTATGGTTGCTGCTAATTCAACAATTACAGGAATCCACCAATCTGCAAACCATTCCTAAATCTATGATATATGTTGGTGATTCTATGGCAAAAGTCAGACGATTATTTGGAACCGATGGTATTCGTGGAAAATTTGTTGCCCCAAGTTCATCGGAAAAACTTGCCATTGCTGCTCTCCACGATGAGAGAGTAATCTGTTCAACTTTGATGAGATTGGTTGGAGAATCATTAGCAAGAATTAGCGATACAATGCCTGGACAAGGAGCAAATGTAGTAATTGGCTGGGACCAACGTCCTTGTAATGAAGAATTAGTTGCAAGTCTGACACTCGGTCTGCGTCTTGCAGGTTGTTCAGTAACTCATATCGGCATTTGTTCAACTCCATTCCTACATTATTCAATTCTGCAAAATAATGCAAGGATTGGTTGTATGATCACTGCATCCCACAATCCAGTATCTGATTCAGGAATCAAAGTATTTGATAATCAAGGATACAAAACGAGTCCACAAGTAGAAGATGAAATTACGCTAATTGCAGAAGCATTAGCGCAAGAAGAAAGAGAAATTGATGATATAGACCGGGATAATTTCTCTAATGCAGATGTTGATCTAAGTGATGGGGGAAATTGGGCTCAACAGCAACACCCACAATGGCTTTCTAAGCGAATGCAAGGATGGGGTGATTTTGGTCAGTCTCTATCCCATGCTAATATCGCTGACCCTTTGCTACTAGATTGTTCAAAAGGAGCGCCATCAACCTGGCTTGCAACATGGTTAGGTGAATGTGGAATCAATAGTAAAGAAGTAAGTCAAGATGCATCTGCAATGAATGAGGGTTGTGGTGCTGGAGAATTATCACCAACCGATACTTGGACAATCGATGAAGCCAACAATGAATCTCACTTACTGCTAAGAAATGTCCAACATGCTCCTATCGGAACTATTGTTGGCGCAGCATTGGACGGTGATGGTGATAGATGTTTGATAATTGAAGCAACTGAAACTGGCTACAAAGTTGTAGACGGTGATGCCATTGCAGATTTGTTGCTAAAGGCTGCTGCACGTAATAATCCAAATTGTCAATGGCATTTAGCAGCAAGTATTGAATCTGATTTAGCATTGCTGAGCAATCCTTGTCCAGGATTAGAAATTAAAACTAGCGAAACTGCTGTTGGAGACAGATGGCTTAGTGTTGAATTACGCGGCGATGGTTTGCTAGGGGAGAAAATGCCGAAATTATTCGGTGTAGAGGATTCGGGGCATGTTGTATTACCTAGCCCTCATCCACTTTTAGAAAATCATTGGTCTTTGGTTGGAGATGGCGCGGCAACACTTGTTTCATATTTGTTGGCAAAATCTTGTGTTGGAAATAATGAGATGGTTAGAGGTTGGAAAAAGCGTATCTCAGTTTCAAATGTTGACAGAAATCTATGGGATGGTAAAAACCAATTATCCGATACTATTGCCGATATTGCTTTCAACCAATTAAATCAACTCGGTGAATTAACTCATTGGAATAGACATGGTTTAGCAGGTGAAGAAAACCTAATGTTAATCGAAGCTTCATTGAACGATTGTCCTCTTTCTCTCGGAGTTCGTAATTCTGGAACTCAGGCTAAAATTAGTATTTCATTGCGATTGGGAATCGGCTTAGATCATAGCGGAATGGAAACAATCCTCGATGAGATAGCGAGTGTTCTTGGCGCTAATATGCGCTTGTGAAATCAATCTTCAGCAAGATGTCCTTCATATGTTTGAGTTAGGTATGTAACGGTCCCAAGTAATACGGCTGAACCAAACAGTACGATGAGAATCGCTCCGATTCCAGCCCCTGAAATGAACAAAATTCCACCGAATAATATTCCGAGAACTAAATCTGCAGCACCAATAACTCTCCAACCTTTTCTTAAAGTTAGGATTCCACTTACCCATGCTGCAGTACTGAGACAGAATGCCGCTGTTATGATGAATAGTAAACTGCCCATTGCAAATACTGCTGGCAAAATTAGCAGATGGCTGGCCCAAAGTCCTGATGTTAACCAAAGTCCTTGCCTAGAAACAACCGACCATGCTGTGAAAGCAATCGAAAATATTCCAAATGTTAAGGCGATATTCGATAATTCAAATTGATTTGGTTGTGAAAGCAACTCAGGTAGCCAAAACAAAGTGGAAAAGAGTACCAATGGGGCCATTAGCCATGCGATTAAAGCGGCTGCTGGTTGAGTCCAATTTACTCCTCTGCGAATTGTAAATATTACCGCTACAATACCCGCTGGTCCGAATGATAGTAATGAGGCCATCACTACCCAAGAACTGCGTCCTGCTGCACCTCTATGGTCTGGAAGTCCTCGCGATAGGCGTTGTGCTTCCACCCAATCGAACAATACCACCGCTGCTAAAATTAGAATTTCTAAAACCAGTAATGGAATTGTCCAAGACAGCGCTCCTGAGTAAGCAAACGGGTCGGTTTGGAATGGAATTGGAACCTCTCCACCAACTAATAATGCTAAGATTCTGTCGAACGCGAAAAGGTAAATCACACCTTCCAATGCGTTTGGAATACGAACACCAAGGTCGCTTCTTCCCATTAAACCAACTCCAGCGAGTACTGTTAATCCAAAGAATAACAACAAGAGGTGATCGGTTTCCTCAAGGGTTACTACCGATTGAGAAACCC
>DAJY01000041.1:3711-12099 GCA_002499015.1 Euryarchaeota archaeon UBA242 | reverse complement strand
GATTTCATTTACTTTAGATTCTGATTAATTCTAAGGCATCTTAATCAAAGAGGGTGTTTCACAGGTGACTATGAAGGTCGGTATTATCGGTGCGGGTATGGTTGGCGGTGCTATTGAGCACTGTTTCAAGAACGCTCATGAATTATTCATTCACGACCCTGCCAGAGGTACTACTCTCGCAGATGTCACCGATAATGTCAACATGGCATATATCGCAGTTCCAACTCCATCACATCCAGTAACTGGGGCTTGTGATACCTCTATTGTTGAAGGGATCTTAGATGAACTCCCTGATGGATTCATCGCAGTTATCAAAAGTTCAATCGTTCCGGGGACTGCACAACAATATCACGAAAAATATAGTAACTTGAAAATTGCCTATTCCCCTGAGTTTCTAGTTGAAAGGCAACGTCTTGAAGATTTTGCCAATCAGGATATTCTGGTTTGTGGGACTCATCATGAAGATGTTGCTCAATTGGTATTTCAACAACATCGAGAAGCTGGAGTACTGCGCATAGACAATACCTTTCAGGTAACTCCGACTCAAGCGGAATTAGTCAAATATACAAAAAACAGTTTCTATGCAGTCAAGGTAATTTTTGCCAATCAATTGTATGATATCTGTCAAGGCATGGGCGAAGATTGGTACAAGATCCGCGAGATTATTACCGCTGAGCAAGCACAACCAATCGGCCCATCTCACCTTGACCCTATCTTCGGATTAAACAGAGGATTCGGTGGAAAGTGTCTGCCAAAGGATACACTAGCACTCGGCGTATTGGCTGAGGGACTTGGAATCAAATATGACCTAATGGATGCTATCCAAACTGATAATCAACGACTTCGTGGAGTCTTAACAGGGAAGGCTAGCGATGTGGTTACCCTAGATGATTGATTCAACAACTTGAAACAATCTAGCACTCCTCGAATAGCATGGACAGGCAACTTGGACAACAGGTTGTACCGCGCGGAACAATCCGCAGATTTACTGTTAGTGGAGGTTTTAACACACTACTGTTTTGGCTAATTTGGGAATTTTTGATGTTGTTTTCACCCTCGCTAGGAATTTCTAATACCTTTGCGTGGGCCACCGGGTGGTTTGTTTCAAGTATTTCCGCACACTTTGTTCATCGCTATTTTACATTCGACGGACGGAAAGATATTCGCCATACTGCTATTGGCGCATTATCCGTATATGCCTTTGGCCTAGTCGGCTCTACACTAACTTTTGATTCATTGATAATTCTAAGTGATTTGCCGATTAGATTAATTTTCTTAGTCAATGTAAGTGCTTGGGGAATATTCACCTGGGCAATGATGAAGTGGATGGTTTTCGGGTATATTGATGAAAGCAAAGAGTAAGAAATTAATTAAAACCCAAGGCCTGTTTTATTTTATTGGTGATGCTTCTCTTTGGTAATTCGGAGACCAAACCAAGTTTGTAATTCAATTCATCACGCTTTTGTAAATTTTGTAAATCATCAAAGCCACCAATGTGTTCACCATTGATGAATATTTGTGGAATTGATTTAGCCCCCTTTGTAGCGATTGAAAATGCTTTCTGCATTGAAGGGTTTGAACCTAATTTTTTCTCTATGTATTTTATTTTCTTAGAATCCAAAAGGCGCTTAGCATTGACACATGCTGGACATCCACTCTTTGTCCAGACCACGACTTCAGAGGTTTGGCCTTTCGTCATATTATCCGGCTCCCGCCATCACCCTTCAATGTAGCCATTTTCCGATATCCTTGGCCGAGGGTTTGATGGAGTAGAACAATTACGGGGGATTTGATGCTACCGGATGTCATTCACAAATTACCACGCGATGAACGCTTTGCATATGCACGTTTACTTGCTTTTATGACTAGAGTTGACAACGAATTATCAGTTGCTGAAATGGCAATGTTTGAACAAAGGCTCGGCAATGCTTTACTTTCACCAAAACAACGAGAAATGATTCGCCTTTCATTGAAAAATCCACCGACTTTAGAATCCTGTCTCGAAGGCATGGGTGAAGAAGCGGGAAGACTCGCATTACGGGATTCGGTACTTATGGCTGCGGCCGATGGCACAGTCGATGAAGATGAAAGAGAAATATTGGAAGAGATAGCGGCTCATTTTGGCTTAGTAGATGATGCTGTTGAAAGATTATTACGATGGACCATTGAAGGGTATAATTGGATGGAAGCTGGATTTGAGTTGCTAAACGGACTATCGGAGTGAACTACTTGTTTACTGACCCATTAGGTGATTGTTCGCCTAATGATAAAAGAATATATGCATCGATTTTAGTTTTGATCGCTTCTGCTGATGGCGAGTTAGTCCGGGAAGAGTTTTGCGCCATAGAAGCACTGATGGGGCGTATTCTAATTCACCCTGAGGTACGAATCGATATCCGTAATCTTCTAAATGACCCTCCAGATTTAGATGAATTACTTATGACAATAGATTCTTCTCTGATCAAATTTGTATTGAGGGATGCTGCTTTGGTTGCTGCTGTTGATGGCGCCTATGATGCGGCGGAATTGAAAGTGATAAGGAGACTAGCGGCGGCGGCTGAAGTAGAGGATAATACTCTCAAAGAAATCTTTGATTGGGTGAACAGTGGGCTAGAATGGCATCATCAAAGTTTGAATATTCTTGGCCTATAACATCACTATTTTAGCGGATTCTCCAATGGAAACGGGCCTTTTTTTTATGAGTCACATTGAAACGGCACAAGCCAGCCCGCTGGCTTGGTGGAGTCATGCAGAGCGGTGTGAGTGGCTGGTACGCGAGATTGGATAGATGTCTGTCCGACAGGCCCACTCAAGTTGAAATTTGGTTGAATGCGTGGGAAAACTCTCTCCGTAATCATCAACCGATTGCTGCAATCTTACCTAAGGACTGGCCTACACTTCCAGCCAATTTACTGACCGATCCTGGCCATGTATTAGACCATCTTTTAGCAAGGCATGATGCTGAATCTGATGGACGCTCTCCACGTGGCGCACATCCTACACCACCTCGTCTTGCCGATGCAGTAATCGCATCAGAGTTACATGAAACATTAACTCGGCCTAAGGCTCCAGTAAAATCCACAAGTATGCAAATTAACAATTTACCACCAGGGTTTAGACAACATATTGAACAACTCAAGTTACCACAACACTCTCAAGAAAATGAAGGTGATGATGAAGCGGAAATGGAAGAGGTTACCAATGGGACTAGAACACTCAGCGGAGTGCCGTTGCCGATAGCAGATACGGCTTGTGGCGGAGGATTATTCCATGCACGTGTTATTCGAAGACATGCTGAAGCACATGAGGATGGAAACCCGCAGACCAAAATTGATGACACCAGGGCACTACTTTCTTCTTTCCAAATTATCGATAATGATGATTTAGTAGTCACCTCAACCCGTCGTAGATTATTATTGGAAGCAATCCGCTTCAACTTGGTTTGTCTTGAAGGTGAACGCGAAGGATGTTTAACTCGTTCTGAGACTGAACAAATCCTTGTAAATTCTGTGAAGCAAGGCGACACATTACAAGGTGAATGGCCTTGGCAAACCCCGCCTAAGTTAGTCGTTACCAATCCTCCATGGTTACGAATTAAGGACAGATTTAGAGGGATGGAAGATGGTTCACAACTGAGAAAGGAACTCGGTGAACAACTTCGTTCAATCGGCGATGAAAACGGTCCAAGATTCTCTACAATGAGGGGAAATGTCAACTTGTATCGCTTATTTATTGAACGAAGTTTACAGATTCTTGAAGTTGGAGGGCGGCTAAGATTAATTGCTCCTGATAGTTTATTGCGAGAACAATCTTCACATCCGTTGCGCCAATTATTGGTTGAAAAGCACGGATGGAGTGATGTTTGGGCTGTTGAAGAAGCGAACCACTTATTCCCAGGTATGACTCAAGGTGTTGTGGTTTTAGGAATTACTGCGAAACAATCCGTGGATGCACTTGTGGTAAGAGGTCCGATTAGCCGTTCCGATTTAGGACGTGACAATGGAGGATTATCCAACCGCGTTCCATCCTTTGAAATGGAAACACAGCGATGGAAGAATTGGGCAAGAGGGACATGGGCTATTCCACGATTACCTCGAGATAGAATCGAGAGAAAACATACTTTAAAAATTCTAGACCGTTTAGCAAAACTACCGCGACTTGGTGATGAAGATCACTATCTTGCAACAAATGGCCACTGCGTCAGAGTAAGAGTTGGTGAAATTGACCAAACATCACATGTTAAAAAAATCGACACTTGGGTCAAGGGTAGAAGAAACAGACCTTTCATCAGAGGTGTTCACTTTTGTGAAGATGAGGATGGTTCAATATTCATCCGACACCCTGCGTTTAGAACCGACATTCCATCGCGAGCGAACGAGCGACAATTAGCAATGTGGATTGGTGAATCAAACCAGCGATACGGAGTTCGTATCGCCTGTCAAGCAATTGTCAATGCTCATCAGGATAGACGCTTACGCTGGGCCGTAATCTCAGATGGTTGTGTTCTAGGTAACAGTGTTAATCACATTGAATTACATTCTGAAATCAAACAATTCCTAATTGAAAAACATGGTTCTTTAGAAACTGCATTACATTGGTTGTGCGAATTATTGAATGATGCTTCATTAGATGAGTGGGCTCGCGCTTGGAGTGCTAACAACAATGTCAATAATTATGAATTAGAAATGCTCCCTCTGGCAATCGAAGTTGCGCCGGAAATCGGAACTGTGAGAGTGTAAAAGGGAAATACTTCGGATGGATTTTCCAGTTTGCAGTTTGCAGTCTAGCATTACCATCACATGACCATCAATGCCCTTTATTAGTGACAACGGTTTAGTTTGGCTCGCCGAAGACCTTGGATTGATTGATATGGGCGTTCATCCAAAAATCGGAATTACGGGTTTACCCCGTAGCGGCAAATCTGCAGTGATGGAAAAGGTTCTTTCAATGATAGTTGATGAGAGGTCAAAAGAGATTTTGTTGCGAGGTGGTCATGATACGGCTATCGTCGGCGGGATGAGAACTGAACCGATCGTTGAAAATGGCGAACGTTTAGGATACAAAGTAATTAATATCGTATCTGGGGCAGAAGCCATAATGGCTCACAAATCAATAGATTCAAGACTTAGAGTACTTGGTTACGGAATTGACATTGAGGCACTAGAAACCCTTGCAATTCCTGCAATTGAATATGCAAGGGACGAATGCGAAGTGATCGTTATCGACGAGATTGGCAAGTTTACTGTTGAATCTGAAAACTTCGTTAATGTAGTTCGTAGTGCCCTCGAAGTTGACAAACCAACCCTGCTAACCCTCCACAAGAAAAGCCGCCATCCGCTATTGCAAGATATTCGTAGAAGAGATGATGGACGCATTCTGGAAGTTACTCCTGTAAATCGCGCCCTACTGCCATATAAGATTCACAAACTAATGCGTGAAACCTACTGATTAAGCCGTTGGGTTCATCCCTTAACCGCTTCTGGGTTGTATTATGCAAAGACCTGCTGATGCTGCATCTCGCCTCTTGATGGCCACTGGATTGGGATTGATTTTAGCTGCAGCCTTTGGTCTGCAACAACAAATGCTTGACTTTGATAATGTTGGAGTTGGCTGGATTATTGGAATAGCGGGCCTGCTTCTAATTGGCCTATCCATTTTAATAGCCAAGGGTGAAGGTCCATTTGCCAAAGCATATCCACTGGAAGATGATTTAGAAATGGCTAATCGCGTTAAAAGTGATGTCGAAGAGACGGAAAAAGATTCGTCTGTTGGTAATGCTTGGGCGAAATTAGAAGCGACTGTGCTTGAACAAGATATCTCTGAACAAGAGTGATTTGCAATTTCAATAAGTAACATCCTCATCGGTGCATTCATCAAATGATTGCTCATCGCCATCACTACGAGGCGATTGTAATGAGCGAAGTTCCTGAAGGTATGTACTATACAAAAGAGCACGAATGGATTAGAGTTGAAGGTGATGAAGTCGTCATCGGCATTACTGACCATGCTCAGAATGCATTGACTGATATTGTCTTTGTCGAACTTCCAGAGGAAGGAGAGGAACTTGAGGATATGGAAGAATTCGCTATCGTCGAATCAGTGAAATCTGCATCTCCAATTTTCGCACCTTTAGCAGGTCAAGTCACTGCAGTAAACGAAGAATTGGATGACTCTCCAGAACTCCTAAACGAGTCACCATATGGCGCTGGTTGGATTATTCGTATGCGCTTAAATAATCCTGAAGCAGTATCCACATTGATGGATGCCGCCGCTTACAAAGCAGAGATTGGCGAGTGAATAATTTGAACGAAGGAGACTTATTGAGTCTCTACGTTGATGGGTCTTGTTTAGGAAATCAAAATGTTGACGAAAATACCCCTGCTGCATGGGGATTGGTAATTGTCAAAGGCGACACTGGTTTGGGTAAAGGCAGTGGAGAAATTATTGATGAAATATCTGCAATGGTAATCACTGACAAAAACACTGAAGGTTTTATTGGCGCTGAGGTTGGATCAAATAATACTGCTGAATTATCTGGATTTGCTGCTGCTTTGAAATGGTTATTGGTGGAAGGTGGCAAACAACCCGCGATAATTAGGGCAGACTCTCAATATGCTGGTAATTTGGCAGCAGGTGCTTGGAAGGCAAAAGCAAACCGCGAACTTGTAGCAAATGTTCAGATGCTTTGGAAGGAAGTTTCTCAATTACGACAATTGTCATGGAGTCATGTTAGAGCACATCGAGGACACCGTTGGAATGAAAGAGCCGACCACTTAGCATTACGCTGTGCAAATCAAGAACCACCTGCACCACTAAGTTTTTGGAAACCTGGACAAAGATGAATTACTGTAATCTTTGAATCAACCAATCTCTCAATTGTTGATTCATGTCAGGTCTGCGTAGAGCATGATCTATTTGTGATTTCAACCAAGGTAATGGTGAGCCTGAATCATACCACTGGTAGCCATCTAGAGGCACTCCAATCAATCCGCAGTTATCCATCCAGTGCTGTTGAATTGCAATCGATTGTAATTCGCCATGGGTTGCTAAGTCATATTGATTTAGCAACTGTGAAAAGTCTTCTGTGAAAATATATCTACCACATAAAACCATATTTGATGGTGCATCCACTTTATTTGGTTTTTCAACTATTGAAGTGATATGTTGTCCGTCCATTTCAACAACTCCGTAATTGCTTACTTCATCATCAGCAACACTAACAAGTCCTACACATGGTAAATTATTTACAGCATAACACTTAACCAATTCAGCGCTAGCATTAGATGGGCTATAATCGCTGGCGCTAGTATGATTATTCATCAATAAATTATCGCCTAATAATACTAAAAATGGACCATTGATTGATGTTGAGGCTGCTGAAATCGCATTGGCTAATCCAAGAGCTTGGTGCTGAATGTGGACCAATACTTCTACATCGCTAAATGGGGAGAGAACTAATGGATCTAAGTCGCTTCTTTTACTGAGTAGCCACGAATTGTCTGCGAGGAGTGCTGATAAATCCTTACGCGCTGAAGTAACGATGTGCAATCTCTTTGCTCCTGCTGCCACTGCCTCTCTAGCAAGATGAGTTAGAACTGGGATGTCGACCAGTGGCAAGGCTTCCTTAGCAATGCTTGCACTAGCAGGTAACATCCGAGTTCCAAGGCCACCGGCGACCAAAATCGCATCCAAAACCTCCGCCATATCACCACTATGATGCCACAGGCTTTCAAGCCTAAGCCCTTCAGCAACATTATGCAGCCAAAACAAGAGGCGAAGATTTTCGGAATTTTCGGATTGTTGTTAGTTGTACAAACATTCCTTGATTATGCGCCCGCTGGCCCATGGGATTCTCGTTCATTTAGTAGAGGAGTTGCCGGATTACTCGGTGTATTACTACTGTACTTTTCTTGGTTTAGGTTCACCTTTGACAGAAAGGGAGTTGCCCCTGTAGTAAAACTTTGGAAAAATCCAAAATCTTCTTCAACAACTGTAATTGTGTTTGGTTTAATTTGTTTAGTATTTACCAAATTCATAGTAAATTCCAAAATCGGAGAATCATTTCCACAGCCTGCTGGATTAATTATTACATTCATTGGACTACTTGCAATAGCAAATGGAATCTATGTTTGGCTGATTAGCGCAGGACCATTAGCAGTAGATGAAGAAGAATAATCAATCGATAAAGCCAAGTTCTTGGTCAAGCTCATCCAGTTCTTCACCTAATTCTGTTAATTCACCAGGTTCTAGAAGTGCACTTTGATGCGGACTAGGTGGTAAGGGGTTACTAGGAATCTCTCCCTTTCCATCCATCCAATCAATCCATTGTAAGTATCTATTTTCTCTTCTAAGTTTCAATGATGCCCATAAATCTTGTAAATCAACATT
>DAJY01000041.1:2812-3435 GCA_002499015.1 Euryarchaeota archaeon UBA242 | reverse complement strand
ACTTCATCGCCGTCATGCCAAAGTGTTGTCAGAATCCCCCTCTCATCGTCCGGGAATTCGGTGATATAATCTCGTAGATTGACTACCAAATTACGTCGTACAATCGGTAGTGGGTGCTTGGTTAGAAACTCTACTTTATCGGCCCACAACATGGTGTCGAGGAATCGCAAATCTGAAACGGTTGAGGCTGCAACTGCCAAGACAATTTCATCATCATCTTGCAACATCTTTTCCAAAAACGGAATAGCATCATCGCCAATTCTCCTAAATAATCTAGTCAAGACATCGGCCATCGCTCTCCTGACCAAAACTTCGTCTCTCTTGTGCAATCTATTGGCCAATGCAATTCCTGCTTCTAAATCAACTTCTAACAAACGTGCAAGGCATAGTGAAGTTTTGACAGCAACCTCTTCATTTGGATCGCTGGCTCTACGCAATAAAATATCCGATAGTCCTAGTGGTTCAACCAATTCTGACCTCTGTATGAGGAGGCGGGTCCACTCGATTACCAGTAAGCGGCGGTCATCACCTCCACTTTCCAATCTTGTTAAGAGCCACTTGGCTGCCACTACTCCTTGTTCATGTGCAACAACTGAAGTAGAGCGCGGAATCATTGCGTTTGG
>DAJY01000041.1:0-2606 GCA_002499015.1 Euryarchaeota archaeon UBA242 | reverse complement strand
GCTAAGGCAATCGATTCAATCAAGTGATATCCTTGATGAACTGGTTGGCCTCTTGGAACCGTGGATAGCCCATCTATCAGAGCAATAGCTAACCACCATCGGTCAACATTGGGTGCTTCAGGGTCAAATGCTTGACTAAGCCAATTCAGAGCAATGGTGTACAATAATCGTTCAGCCACTTTGTCTACTCTACTACCAAGCCATTTGTCATGTGTTTCAAATGGGTCATCTGAAAGATTCATCCGATGGGGGACTATTTGGTCAACAACCGAATTCAAATTAGCCTCGAACATCCCTCTGTCAACAGACATCATGGCCAATCCTAATTCAACAATATCATTAGGAGAAATTGGATTTATGACTGGAAAGTCGGGGTCGGACATTGGAGGTTCTGGTAAAGGCCAAGAGGTTGTTCCTCTCTCTAATGCCTCCACTAGACCCGTTGCGACTGCCTCATAGGCTAAGTCGGAAAGTTTGCTCCGCGCTTTAGACATATTCATGCCTCAGATATCTAATTCGATGTTGAGGTTTTGAATCAATTCCTTGTAACGATTACGAATAGTTACTTCGGTAACACCTGCAACTTCTGCAACTTCACGTTGAGTGCGTCTTTTGCCACAAAGAACAGATGCGATGTAAATAATTGAAGCAGCAATTCCAGTAGGTCCTCTTCCACTAGTCAATTCCTTCTCTTGCGCCGCCTTGATCAATTCATATGCCTTTGCTTCAACTTCAGCATCTAGGCCAAGTCCTGAACAGAATCTTGAGATATAATCTTCAGGTCCTGTCGGCATGATTTTCATCTTTAATTCGCGTACCATGAAACGGTATGTACGACCAATCTCCTTGCGACCAGTACGTGATGCTTGTCCGATTTCGTCGAGAGTACGAGGTACACCACATTGTCGGCATGCTGCATAGAGTGACGCTGCTGCAACACCTTCAATCGAGCGTCCACGAATCAATCTCTTGTCGACTGCTTTCTTGTAATTGACTGCTGCTGCCTCTCTTACAGACTTAGGTAATTCTAAACGGCTCGCCATACGGTCAAGTTCAGCCAAAGCCATTGCTAAGTTACGCTCAGTAGCGTTGGAAACTCTGCTTCTCTTTTGCCACTTTCTCATACGATAGAATTGTGAACGGTATTTTGAATTGATTGTTTTTCCAGAATAATCCTTATTCTGCCAATCAATGTCTGTTGACAAACCTTTGTCGTGCAACATAACGGTCATTGGCGCCCCTGTTCGAGCTCGCTGATCGCCTTGTTCTGGAGAGAAAACTCTCCATTCTGCGCCTTGGTCGATTACATTGTCTTCTAAGACCAAACCACAATCGTCACAGGCGACTTCACCACGAGTTTCATCTCGTGTTAATTCTCTACTTCCACAATCGCTGCATTTTACGGTGTCTTCCACTTGTTGTTCATCCATTTTAATCCCGCCTCCCCAGGTTGAACGCGATGTCCAACTTGCAGGGTAATAGTAATTCAATCCCCCTAACGGGGGATATTTAAACCCAGCGCCGGTATAGTCTAATAGTCGTAATATAAAAAATATGGTGCAGTTGCCCGAATAATGCCAAATAATACAAAAATGCTTAATTCCGATTCAAAATTCGCCGACTTCAAACAAAATATTTTTACCGGATGAATAAAAAAAACCCAATATGATTCAAAAATACCGTTTTTTAGCAAAATAACAATATAATATCTGGGCCTAAGTCTGTATTTTAGCAAGTTCCGAACCCGTTATACCTATCCGGCTCTTGAGAGAGTTTGAGGGAGAATGATGCGAGGGGACTGGCCAACAAACGAAATCTCTCTCAGCGAGGGAAAAAGAGTACTATTTTTAACCAAGGATTTGAGTTTAATTCGTAAACAATTATACGATGGTTTAGATTTGAAAATGGAAGATTTACGCATTGAAGATTTGCTCGATGACATCAATACCGATGTTATGACTCCTGCATGGGTTTGTTTTGATCATTCCCCTATTGAAATTGCCAAGAATGCTTATGCTGGATTAATGCATAATGGATTGAGAGTATTCAATGAAAATGCTCTCAAGAATGGTAATTTTGAAATTATTGTTTCTGGCCAGCGTAAAGGTACTGGCTCTAGTAGAGAAACCGCACCACAGTGTGAACGCTGGTCTGGAATAAACATCGTAATCGCAACATCATTCGCTCCGATTCACGAAAGAAATAACATCAATCTAGGACAACTAATGGGTGACCATGATATGTTAATTCGTTTACAGAACGGAGAGAGTATCGCTCTATCAGAGTTCACTGATAGATACGACCCTGTAACAAAAATCATTCTTGAAAGAGGGGGGTTATTTGCTTTCGCAAAAGCACTGAAGGCTGGTGAAGTTTCTTTGCCCCCAATCAATACACCTGCTCGTCCAATGACTATGGCAGAGAAAATCATTGCTCGTAATTTGGTCGGACAAGATGATGGGCAATGTGTCAAACCACATGACCCAGTAATTGCCCAAGTACAAGGTGGGTATTCTCACGAATTCACTACTGCACAAGTTCATAATTTCCTTATCGGAGAATATGGTAAAGATTATAGTTTGCTAAATCCAACTAAATTTGCAGTC
>DAJY01000058.1:1811-5822 GCA_002499015.1 Euryarchaeota archaeon UBA242 | reverse complement strand
ATTGCAAGTGGGAAGACTCTGTCTTCTGAAAGTAACCAGTCTGTGTCAACTGCTGTAGTTAGGATGATCAAAGATCCATATGATTGAACGAAGTATGTTGCAACATATGGCGCTTCTGCACCTTCTTCTACAACCATAGGAACTGGGAACTCAGCTAGTAGTTCTCCAGTTTCTGTATGACGAATTTGTAGTGCTTCTTGAGTTTGTGTGATTTCTTCACCAATGAGTGTGTCACCAATGTACAAGGAATATCCGAGTGGCAGTTGAACTGCTTCAGAAATTCCTAACCAAGCGGCATTAGGCTGAAGGACAGGGCGCTCGCGAATTACGAGGTTCTGCTTCAGTTGTGTTGACTCGACTGTGTAATCCAAGTCATATCCTTCTGCTATTGGGTATCGGATAACATTACCACCAACTGTTGGCCCATCGGTAGATGGAGCAATCATTAGCGGCATTGGCGCCACCCCGGATTCATCAATGGTTACAACAGTTGGGTTGATACCAGTGTAGATCGGGTCGACGAATTGATTAACTTGAACTTTGACTCCACCAGCAACTTCCGCAGCAAATTCTGCTGTGTAAGTGTTCTTGGTGACTTCCCAGCCGTTTGCTGTCGCAACGACGTTCAAATCAATTTCATCCCATACGCCATCATCTTGAAGGTAGTTGATTGGCTCGTTAGCAATTAACTGAGCAATACTACCATCTTCTGTGATGTAAGCTTTGGTCATTTGGTCTCTCATTCCCTTGAGTTCAAGGGCTTGGTCATATTCATAGTCTGTGTTTTCGATGGTTTCTGGCAACTTGAAGTAGTCTTGCGACTCTTCTGTAGCGTTGACGAAATCAATTCCGTCTACGTCATTTGTTACGAATCCACTCATTGGCATTAACGCCATGAGCAGACACAATAACAGTGCCATTCCAATTCCACCGAGGACAGACTTCTGTGTGGTTTTCTTTGTCCCCAACATTGTTCATTCACCTCATACGGACTGTATGCACTGCAACGCAGGCTTAGTAATGCTTATGAGGATTGGGGTACATGTTCTTTGAATGCTTCACTATTTACACCAACTAGAACCAATATACTGCGCCCCGATTCTTCCGTTTAAGTGGTACAATCTTTTTGTAAATGATACTTCTATTATATACCCATAACTATGGAGAGATATAAAGCGGAAAATTCATCGATAAATATAACTAATTTGTAAACTTTTTTTGAGATTTCTACTTTGAGAAATTAATGCGCCGAATACATCGCCGATTATTACAATTTATAAAAATAAATAAGATTTACTAGGGATTCAAAACATGTGATCCTCTAAATGTCAAAGGAGATATTCCAGCTATCCATGGAAAGTAATCTGAAACCTAAGGAGTGAAAAGAAATTTTCTGCCTGTTTCATCAAAGAAAGAAGGGATGAAAGAAGAAATAAAGAGCCAAGAGAGCCGCCGCAGCGGCCCCCTTGGCGACTAAACATTGCCCGCAGGCAACGTTTTTATTGATTAGTTTCAGACGGTTTGTCTAAAGATCAGTAATCCCAATCTTTGTTTTCTTCGCCATCACCATCGCCACGGCGAAGTATTACAGCGCTAACAATAACTGCAACGAGGATTAATCCACCGATTATACCCCAAACGAATCCTGGGACACCATCAGTAGAGCCATCGACACCTAGTGGGTTACCATCGTCTGGATTTTCGATTGTTTTATCTCTGTGATATTCGATACTATTCATACTTGCATCCGAAGCAGAGTTACCTAGTCCATCTACAGGTACTGCAGTGAAGTAGTAATCCCATGTTCCTTCAGCGGTTGGCATTGCAATATTGATTGTAGTATCAGTTGCGCCTGCTGTGGACACACATTGTGATGGCATGTTTGCTGCATCAAATGAGTCTTGCTTTTGATAGCAAACATTCCAGTGGTCAACATCAAAGGTTTCCCCTGTTGCAGCCCAAGAGACTGTCCATTCTTCTCCAACTGCTTGTACTGCCATGTTCATAGCAGATACTCCACCATCAACCGCCTTGTCAGCAATAATGGTTCCAGTTCCAATAGGAGTACTACAGCCAGCAGCATTACAAATTGCTACTGAAACATTGTATGACATCCCATGCACAGTGTTAGCGCCAGAGTAAGTGTAGGTCTTTGCCCCAGGTACAGCATTTGCAGTGAATGGGAATCTGTCATCACAGTCATTGTCAACGGTATCACATGAAATTGTTACAACTTCAGTGTCAGATGAAAGAAGGATCGTTGAAACGTTCCAGTTCATCACCAATGCTCCACCTTTACCAGCAGATGCATCAAAGGCAGAAATACTTGCAACTGGTGCTACTGCTTCTTCAAGTGCAGCACCAATCAATACAAGACTTCCAGCAGGTAAGGTCGCTGAATCTGCAGGGAAGTCGAAGTTGAACATCGATGTTGTTCCATCGACATCTTCAACTGTTGTTGACATAGATGTCCACAAACCAGCATCAGTGACATACCAAAGTGATGTTGCACCTAGGCTCTTATCAAAAATTACTAACATTGATTGAGATAGGACATCATTTGCACTCAGTCCATTTTCTGGTGCATATTCAACAACAGCAATTGCATCATAGGTTCCTGTATATCCAGGTAGTTCTTGGTCTATGAATGAATTTAAATCACCATCTGAGGCAGTGATGCTAAAGTCACTTGCAGCCCAATACTGTATTGGATATTGTACTTGAATTCCAGAATCAGTAGTTGCTGCTCCGACACCGTTGTTCCATATCTCTAGCATCATTTCTTCGCTGACTGAAGCGCCTTGTGAATCAGTAACAGTAACTGTCACTGCGAATATCATTACATATTCTGTGACGATTGGGAATTGACAAATCATTCCAGCACCTGCTAAACCGCCACATCCAGGTAGTACACCACCTTGGTAGTTCCATGAGTATTCAAGAGATTCACCTGATGGGTCGTCTACATCGAATGCTTGCACAGACATCTGGAGAAATTCTTCTTGCCCGACTACTAAGTCTCCAAGTGTATTCAAATCAAATGAAGTGATCATAGGTAGATTGTTAACAACATCAAGAGTCATGCTCTTATGGTTATTTGAAGGGCGTTTGTCTACTGACTTCGGATTGACCATTGCTAAATCTGCTTCGAATGTGTAAGTTCCTTCTTCAAGGACTATCAAATCACACGCAAATCCGGTTAATGACGCAGGAGGTATTGCCGATGGGTTCATTCCTAACTCTGCGTGCATATATGCAGGTTCTATCTCCGCACAACTATTCACTGTGTTTGTTGGCGAATTGGATTCACCTTCTTTGGTGATGGTGAAGGTTACTTCCCAATCATATGTAGTCATTTCATTGCTTCCACGATGTTCAACTTGAACATGTATCCTAGAGACTCCCACGTTTAGATCTCCGCTTTGACCATCACTAACTGAAAATGTTGGTTCACCGCCTCCAGTAGAATCATATCCTTGGAAAATTGTAAGAGTTGTAATACGAATATCGTGATAGTTGCTTATTGCTCCGGCGATTGTGTCTGAGTTGGAACTCGGATAATCATCAGAATTTTGAGTTTCTTCGCACATATGGTACCACACTGTTTCAGTAGTTTCACCTTCTGAATTATTTTCAGAAAATCTTTCCCAGCATGATTCCCAAGCGTCATAATCGACAAAACTCACCAAGGATGCTTCTAGTGAATATGTTCCGTTAGTGATAGCATCATTAGGCATTATACTTCCTTGATATGTCCAAACAGTTTGATAAACCAATACATCCCTTGTATCGTTTGTAACATTATTTGGGTCTTCACCGTGTCGGAAGGTTTCTTCCATTCGGCTGGTTGTTGAAGCGACCAAGGTTGATATTCCGCCATTATCCCATAAATCTTCACCGGTTGAGCTTAGTGCTTGTGTAAGATCTCCACTAATATCTAGTAGAACTGTAACATTTCTAGGATTGAATCCATTAGATGCTGAACCATTGGATGTAACAGTTAGGGTGAAA
>DAJY01000058.1:745-1584 GCA_002499015.1 Euryarchaeota archaeon UBA242 | reverse complement strand
TGCAATATCAACCCAGTCTACGACATTAACAATAATTTGTTGAACATCGTTACCTGGATCTACATCGCCAATAGCATTGACTACGACTTCAATCACATAGAATCCAGCAACTGGAGTCCATTGGATATCAGTTCCAGCTTCTGTTTGGAGAGTTGTTTTTCCTCCACCGAGGATTGCTCCTGCAGCGAGGCTAGAAATTGGACAAGCAAGAATATCGTCGCAGATAACGTTTCCATTTTCCCAACTTAGTTCGTCACCATTTGCATCTAGCACGACTGCTGCTGCATTACCACTACCATCGTTGGAATAGACGGTTACAGCGTAACCCATCTCTTCTATTGCAGCATCGCCGCTATTCTTAATGAATGCAGCAAAGGTTGTAGTTTCACCAACTTTTAGTTCGTTTCTACAACCGTTGTTATTACAACTTGTTTCTTTCGGTGATGTAATGGCAATTGCTTCTGCATCAGCGCCTGAACGGGCACCTGTTTCTTCAATTACCACGGTTTCTTCAAGCTCGACAAAGTCAATACTAGCAAAAATACTTGCTAGCATCAAAGCGACGAGAATCATAGGGGTTATATTTCGCATATTCATACCTCCGTTGGTTCGGTGAATATCACCACTTCATGCTTTGTATTTATACTATATTCAACTTGAGCACTGAACAAATCAAGGCAATCAAGGTATCAAGTACTGCAATGATTATACTTAGCATAGCGATTCCATTGCTAAATAGAGCAGAATATTTGTAATTTTTGTGCTTTGCGGCGGCTCGTTAAAAATCTATCTTAATTATTCAATTAAAATAGCAAAAAGTAAGGAATATAATTTCATTC
>DAJY01000058.1:0-484 GCA_002499015.1 Euryarchaeota archaeon UBA242 | reverse complement strand
TACTAACAGGGACTGCTGTTGCGATTAGTACCAACAACCATCCGCCGAAAAATACGATTAGTATAGAATCCCATGGCAAGGTGAATTCAGCCCCCTGGGACTGCCAAAATGCAGTATAGAGTGCTCGATGGAAGCCTATTGCTACGATGACACCATTCAACATTCCAAGAACTGAAACCCATGATACTTCGATCAGAAATGAAATTGTCACCATACGTGAACGATATCCTAAGGCCCTGAGGACTCCAATCGTACGTTTCCTTTCTGATACGGAACGAACCGTCACCACCCCTATTCCAGCGATACCAACTATCAAACCGAGTGCTAAATATCCCTCAAAAATGGCCAAGATTGCTAGAACAAGAGATTGTATTAACATTACTTCATCAGAAAGTATCAACACAGTAACTCCTTCACCAGATAGATCTTGTTCAAGATTTTCAGCAACCTCAGCTGCTGCGAATCTCGCATCACTCGGTTTCCC
>DAJY01000109.1:15317-16246 GCA_002499015.1 Euryarchaeota archaeon UBA242 | reverse complement strand
CTATCGAGGGCAACCTCAACGGCTATTGGCAAAGAGTTGCGGGCATCAAATGGGCCTACCAGTGACATCGAAAAAATACGGGGCAAATAAGCCGTTCGATTTATCGGATTGGGGCAGGCCAATTGCCCGAGTTGTTGCCCGCTTTCTCAAAGATAAGCGCGTATCGGTGATTCAAATCACAAACCTCCACTTCCTTCTCACGCTGTTCTGTGCTTGGTTGATTCTCCAAGACCAAATGGTCGTGGCGTGTTTGCTGTTGATTGTCAAGGGCGTGATCGATGCGGTTGATGGTGAGTTGGCCAGGGCGAGAGAACGACCGTCTCACGTCGGCCGCTTTTGGGATACGGTGGCGGACACCATCGGGCTCATTGCCATCATGTTTGCGTTTGGAAAGGTCTTGGAATGGAACCTCCTTCTAACGTTTGGAATGATCCTAGCCATTCTGTTCCAATACTCGTTGTTCAATCATTTTTCAATTCGACTGAGAGCTTCAGGCTCTGGCGATACGACCAGTCGCGTGGATGAGCGGCAATGTCCTCTTGCCCACCCTTGGGAGAAACAAAGAAACGTCCAAATGTTTCACACCATCTACCTGTTGTGTTTCTATTGGCAAGACAGAATTGTTTCGGCCTTGACGGGCCGGGGTTCCAAGCATTTGAAGGTGGAGTTGACCTCCTCATCTGCGCTTGGTTACGGTTTGCAATCGATTGTTTTTGCATGCCTTGCTGTTATAGAACGTCTTGATTTCTTGCCGACGCTGGTGCTTGGCATCAACAATGCCATCTTCGCATTTGCAGTTCTCTACAGCCGTTTGAACAATTCGTCGTCTCTCAATGACTCAAACGTATGAAACGCAGAACGTTGTGATTCTCAGAATGTGAACAGAGTCTGGGCCGGGACCAAGTTTGACCATCGACCAAGTCATGCTG
>DAJY01000109.1:14114-15110 GCA_002499015.1 Euryarchaeota archaeon UBA242 | reverse complement strand
CATTCATTTACATAAATTTAAAGTTAGTACATAAAGCAACAGTATAGCATAGTTTGAGGAATAAAAAACATGCTGACACAACAACAAATGCCAACCCGCGAAGAACCCAAGAACCAGTACCAGACTTTAGACCATGATGACCTTCCTGTGCTTTGTATAGATGACATCACAAGCAGCCTTGACAGAAGCAACACGGAGTTCATACTGGACTTTATGAAGACAGAGAACATTGGCCGTTACCTGTACCTTGAACAACTCGGAGCTACTATACAGAACGTTGGCAGGAAGGTTGTTCGCTGCCTCACAGTTGATGGTAATGAGAGTTCTTTGGTCGGTTTAGCCATGCTCCAGTGTACCGTAAGAGAAGTTAGTGGGAAGCTTGAACTTGCCCCTTACACAGTAGTAATCCCTTATGTGACAAGGGATCAAGAAGTCGAGAATCTCGGCTGAAAACATGGTTTGCAGAGTGATTATGAAGGAAGCGGGTATTGATTGGAGACGCCGAGAGAATCTCGAATCTGGTTTTGTTCTGTAACAGATTTGGATGTGCTTCAATACATCCATTGATAACCAAGTAGTGATACTCATATCCATGAAGAAATCAATGACAGCACTGGTTTGCATGCTATTTCTAGCTTTCATGTTGCAGGGCGATACGATGCCTGCTGAGCAAGAAGAGGAAGATTCAACGATTCATATCGTAACTGTTGATAGTACAAATTTACGTTTTTCACCTTCGACTGTAACCTTGGTTGAAGGTGACAGTGTTCGCTTCTTTTGGAGTGGTCAAGCACTTCCACACAATGCTGTTGAAGCGAATGGTTTCTTTGATTCGGGAGAACCAGTTAGAGATTTAGATTACACTGTATTATTTGAAATTGGCAGCAACGGAACTTATGATTTCGTTTGTGAACCACATGAAGCCTTTGGAATGATTGGCCAATTGATCGTTGAACCTGCGCCTCTACCTGAGCCTCCTGCAAATGAAACTAACAA
>DAJY01000109.1:0-13937 GCA_002499015.1 Euryarchaeota archaeon UBA242 | reverse complement strand
ATGGCTGCAAGTTTGATAATGTATCAAAGAAGAATGGAGTATTAAATATGAAAAGAAATGTATTGTTTTGGCTAACATTTATTTCTGGCCCATTTGTATTGTTATCATATGTTCGCGGAGTGAATGCTGTGGATGATGCCACTGTATATTGGGGTAATGTTTCACCGAGTATGCAGAGTTTCATCGTTCCTTGGATGTTCGTTGCTGCGATAGGATATTTGTTGATGTGGTATCAATTCTTCTTTTCATGGAGTGAAGAGGATGTTGCTAGCCTTCAATGGCCTGGGCGTGAAATAGATGGCAATGGGATTAAGCGATTAGCACTGCTTTATGCTGCGTTTATTCTACCCGCCATGCTTTGGATTGATGCTACTCGTTGGCACATTGAAGACCCTGCTAGATACAAGGCTATTATCGTCATAATATTGTTATCGATAACAGGCCTAGCAGCGGTTGGATTTGCTGTTTTAGGATGGTCTTCTAGACAGCGCCTTAGCAATGGTAATCGTGTTGTTATTGGTTCTGTCATGCTATCTATTCAATGCACTTTCTGGGATTCTATTTATTGGACTTTGAATTTCCCTTGGTAATAATTATTGAATAATATATGGAGGTTAGATCATGCAATCATCAATTCCAATAAGTCTTGTATTTGCCCTAATGTTTGTTTTATCAGGGTGTATTGCTCCAACTAACATGAGTGAAGAAGAGAAAGAACCTACTGAATCTGCTCCAATATATGTTTCATTTTCTGCAAATAGTCTTGACCGCTTAGAGGATAAAGGTGAATACTATGATTTACGAAGTAATTTCGATGGACCGATTCTTTTGCTTTGGATTGCCGCTGGTTGCCAAGGATGTCATGATTGGACAGACATGATACGTGAGTCGCGTGACAATGGTAATATTTCCAATGAGACCAACATCGTATCTATTCATCGTTATCCCTCCTTTGAATCAACAGATGAAGTGGTATCTGTTTATGGACAAAACAATAGTAGCCATTATGCATCTTGGCCAGTTTTAGTTCCGAGTGAAAATACCCGCGCTATCAATTTTTTAACTGGCGAGATGACCGATCTAGATATTTACACTGCCTTTGACAATCCGGTCACGCCAACATTACAAGTACTCAATGAAGATGGAAAAATAATTTGGACTTCTAAGACTTATTGGGCTGACCAATCTGTTCTGGATCAAGCTTTGAGCATAATGTAAAAATGAGGGATGAAAATGTTAACGATAATAGAAGGACTGTTTTGGTTCTCAAGCCTGTATATTCTACCATTTTGGATAATGATGTGGTTTGCACCAAATAATTCAAAAACTAAACAACTAATGAATAACGAGTGGCTTTTCTTAGCACCATTACTTGTCGCTTATACAATTGCAGTTATACCGCACTTGCCAGAAATTCTTTTGGCTTTTAGCAGTGAGATGCCTACGCCGAGTTTAGTAGTAGATATGTTTGCTGAAAGCGATGTCATCCTTGTTGGATGGTTACATTTTCTAGCCTTTGATTTGATGATGGGAAGATGGGTATGGCAACGATTAGTCGCCACCAATAAGCCGATTTATGTTTCAATGCCAATTTTGTTTTTGAGTATGATGGTGGCGCCTTTGGGTTGCCTCATTGGGATGATTGTAACCCGTGATTTTGAGAGTATCAAATCTGAATAAAGTTAATTGATTGGCAATTAATTGATATGAGAGGCCCGATTGTTTCAGTGTAGTGAGGGTATGGCTGACGCAGGGTCAGTTGAATCCATCATGTCGCTAGTTCAAGTGAATTAATGTAACAAAGAAGGTGAAATGATGAAATTACTCAAAATGAACAACATAGAACGTTATTACAAAACTCCTGCAGGTGTCGTTAAAGCCCTTGATGGAATTAACCTGGAAATTCATGAAGGTGAAAGAGTCATTCTCCTCGGCCCTTCTGGCTCAGGAAAAACAACACTCCTCAACTGCTTGTCTGCGCTCGATAGTCCAACTCAAGGGAGTTACCTGTTCCAAGAGAGTGAAGTGCCACGAAATCATTCTGAAAAAATGACCACATTTCGCCGAAATAACATTGGTTATGTCTTCCAATTTTTCAATCTTCTTCAAGACCTCACCGTTCTAGAGAATATTCTCTTAATCCAAGAACTCGCTGGCAAAAAAGATGCTGAACGAGCCAAGGAATTACTCGAACTGGTCGGTCTTGAAGCCGAAGTTAACCGATTTCCTGGAGAGATAAGTGGCGGTCAACAACAACGTGTTGCCATTGCTCGTAGTATTGCTAAGCGCCCAACGCTGTTGCTTGGCGATGAATTGACCGGTAATCTCGATACTGAAACTTCAAACAAAGTTATGGAAGCATTAGTCCATGCTTGTGAACGAGAAAATATCACTGCTGTTTTTGTTACTCACGATGAAGGATTGACCCGATTCGCTACACGAGTTATTCGTATAGATAGTGGCCGGATAATTTCAGATGAAAGCGTTAACAACTCTGATGAAGAAGCTTGATTGGAGGTGTTTTCATGTCTATATTACTCAATAAGCGCTTGGCACGTAGCCTTTGGCGAACCAAGTTACGACTTATTGCCGTTGTCTTGATGGTGTTTGTTGGTGTGTTCGCTGGAATCACCTTTGGAGGATACTCTCAAAGTCTTGATAACATGTACGATACGCTTCAAGGCGATAGTGAGGATGGAGGAAATCTTGCTGATCTATGGCTTGATAACAGAAGTGCAGTATGGACACCTGAACAAGTTTCTTCTTTCTGTAATGATTTGAGTGCTGGATGGGAAAACTCCTCTGTTGAACTCACGACCTTGGACAGTTGTGAGGGGCGAACTATTCTCCAAGGTGCTCTTTTCCATAATGATTCATCAGGTGAACGTATCATCAATTCACTTTGGCACGGTATTCCTGCAAGTGCTAATGCAGACCGAGTATGGCTCCCTGAGGGGTATTCAGAAGGTCGAACTGCTGTTGCTAATGATGAAATTGTCATTGATGCTCATGTAGCAGAAGTACTTGAAATCGAATTGCAAGATACCGTTCTAATCGGTGCAGGTGGAACCAGTGCGAACTTCACAGTTGTCGGAATCGGTTTCCATCCTCTGCATGTTATGATGGCACCTGAGGGAACCCTATTTCCACCTGAAATAGGTGAATTTGTCGTTGGTTATCTTTCTGATTCTGGAATGGCAAGACTGACTGGAGAATCACTTGGTTCAAGTAATACTATTATTCTTGAAATCGATGGAACTCCTTCCTTTGACCTTCCAACAACTGCGGTTTACGAAGGTGATGAAATTGATGCCATCAAAGCGATGGTTGTCACCTCTATGGACGAAAATAATATTGATGCACGCATCCGTGACCGTGGCCAAAATGAACCGATTGAGATAATGCGTCAAGATTTGGAAGGAGCCAAGCGAACCACCGTTCCCTTTACGGTGATGATTGCTGCCATTGCCTCAATTACCATTGTCCTTAGCCTGCAACGCCTTGTTCAAAGTCAATCTAGAGAAATCGCTGTTCTCCGAACACTAGGTGTCGACCGAACCTCATTGATGACTGGGTACTTGGTGGCACCTTTGTTCATCGGCGCAATTGGTTGTGGTCTTGGTGCACTCGCAGGACCTACTGGAATGAATGGAATGTTAGATTTCTATCAAGACATAGTTGGAATCCCGATTGTTGACCGCGCAGTTCCAACTTCAGTTTATACGACCGTCATTGGATTAACCATGCTTTTAGTCTTCCTCTCAGGCGCTTTTCCTGCATGGAAAGCAAGCCGTTTAGAGCCCCTCGAAATACTCGGTGGACACTCCGAAATGAGAATTGGTTCGAACTTCTTGAAAACGCTAACAGCTTGGATGCCAACAACTCTCGGCCTTTCTATTCGGTCCAGTTTTCGAAAGCCTATTCGCCTGATGATGACATTCATCGCAGTTGGTATTTCCTTGATGCTATTTGGCTCGATTCAAATGATGTCAGCCGGTCTTGAAGAAACCCTTGTCGGCGGTTTGGAAGAACAGCAAAGTTGGGATCAACAAGTCTACATCATGCCTGAAGGAGAGAACGGTGTTATCGATTGGGCCAATCAAAACAATGCATCATTCGAACTGATTATCGAGATGCAATTAGGGATGCTTGTAGACGGTGATGGAGTCGACCGTATTTTCACTTTAGTTGGTCTTGATTCCTATGAGCAAAATACAGGTATGCGGTCGGTTGACATTGTCGAAGGTACCACTCCGTCTCTAAATCCCGGTATTACTGAAGTCATCATGGATGAAGGAGCAATGGCTTTCCTAAGTTGGAAGGTTGGAGAACAACATCAAGTATTGCTGAATGGTGATGAACACGATGTAGAAATTGTTGGTTCAAGCCGAGGAGAAATGGTTCGAACAATGTATTTCCTTCGTTCTGATTTGAGTGATTTCGTTGGTGTCAATGCTACATCGGTTTACCTTGACCTGCCCGATGGTGTTGAAGTTGACAATGAATTGGGAGAACTTTCTGTCGGACTTGTTGGACGCCAAACCTTGTTAGATGGAATTGAAAGTATCCTTGAACATCAAACACAAATATTCCAATCGATGATGTATCTTGGATTGATGTTTACCGTTGTCGTGATGTTCAATACCATGGTGATGAATGTGGCTGAACGTGACTTTGAATTGGCAACGTTACGGGTTTTAGGGGCTTCTATCAAGAGTTTAGGACTGATGTTGTTATTCGAAAGTTTGATGATTGGACTTCTTGGTGGCTTGGTTGGAGTGTTATTTGCCTACGGTGGTGCGGTCGGTTTGGCTGCATCCTTTTCTACCTGGCAATTCCATGTTCCAGTCGTACTTGTGCCAAGCGTTGCCTACCAATTGATGGGTGGTGTTCTTGCTATTGCAGTGGCTATGACACCTATTGGCGTATGGCGAATTCATAGAATGGACCTTATCGAGAAGATCAAGGACTTATCCAATTAAGGATGAGTTTAAAGCAACTTCAGGCCTTTTCATCGGCTTTACTTTTCTTTTCAATAAAGAATTTTGTTCCCGTTCCAGTAATAATAACTTCATCACTCATGTGAGTATTGATGGCTTTTTTCAATCCCTTAGGAAGTTTATATTGCTTGAGAAACTCTGTGGTTGGATTCTTTTCAATACCCGCAGCCACCATCTGTTTGTTAATAATTGTAGCAAGACCGGATATTGAAATTTTTCTATCCGGAAGTATTTCCAATATTTTGGATTTGAAATCGTTTATCTCTGAAGAAGTATTCTTCACTTGGTTTGACTTGGTACTCTTCTTCGAACTTGGTTGAGGTTTCTTTTGGGGTGGCTTAGCCTGCAGTGATTTCTTGCTTGGAGGATTAGATTTCTTCTCTTGTAGTACATCCTTTTGGGCTTGAGGATTCGCTTTTGCTTTCGCTTTCCTTTGTTGGGGCTTGGACTTATTTTGATGAGGTTTTGCCTGTGATTTTGCTTTTGCTTGGGATTTTTGCTGTACCTTCGCCTTCTTTGGGGTCTTTGTAACCTTTTCCTTATTATCAAATATTAAATCTAATACCTTGATAAATATCCCTCGTTTTTTCTTTTGTGGGTTTTCATTTGAATTGCTATTTGCCAACTTTTTAACACGATTGTTCGGTAAAGTTCCGGCTGGATTTGATGACTGTGGTGGCTTTTTCAATAATTCAGGCATGAAGAACTCATCCTCAAACCACCACTGAACTAACTTTTCATCAACCATATCCCAATCGATTTCAAATTTGGTTTCTTCAGTTCCATCTTTCCATTTTCTAAATCTATCATTGGTTAGTATTAATGCTCCACGTTGTAATGCATGGTCGATCATTTCATCGTCCCGATTCATAAATCGCATACCCTCTTCATCGATTAACTTTACAAAATCCTCGATGCTGCCTTCTAGGTGTTTCTTTTGCTTTTTTGCTTGACTATATGTTGACCTATCAATGCAAGTTAAGGGAGTATATCCGAGTAATTCCACTTTGCGAATTGCTTTGATTAAACGGCTTGGTATTAGTTTAGTTACGCCTTTTTCAGAATGATTGATCAGATTTGAACCATCGATAACAATATCATATTCTGCATTCAAACATTCCAACTCCGTTTTTCTTACCACTATCGATAAGCCTTTCCAAATAACGCCACTACCTGCCAACTTATTATTTAGAAGTCAAAGTCAATCTTAATTTAAAGCATTCAGTTGAATGATTTAGTACTGGTTTGAATGAACTTAAGGCTGATGCAAATACCACTCACTACCACTTGCTTGTAGGCGATACCAATTGGTGCCGTTTTCCTCAGTGAACCATTCATATCCGGATTCATCAGTTGATGTTGGAATAGCGTCAATCGCAGGGGTGAATGGTTGAGTAGGTTGTTGTTCAACAATTTCTTGTTCTACTGGTTGATGTACTTGGTCAAATTCTGAAGTGAATCTTTTTGTATCATCTTGAACTTCATCCGCTTTTCTTAGTTTCAAGAATCCGATTGTACTAATGATGCCGATAACAGCGATTATAGCGATGATTATTCCAGTCATACTCGTTGAAGATTCTATGTCACCTTCAGTTGTTGTTTGTGTATTATTCTCATCCTGTTGTTGCTGTTCTGTAATAACTGTGAACGACGTTGAAGATTGGTTCAAAACCGAAACTTCCCCAATACGATCGGTAATAGAGAGAACCCAAGGTTGACTCCAGGTTCCTTCCTCAAATCCTGTATTTATTAGAAGAGATAGTTCTAGTTGCCCTTGGGCTGGAAGTTCTCCCTCTGATGTACTGTCTTGAATCAATGATGTCGCTTGCAATGCCGTTAGAATTACCTGCATTGGATAAGTTCCATTTGCATTGCTGATAATACAACTTACTAGGGTTGCAGTTGTATTCATTTGGAACGGTTGTACCGCTTCAGTACACTGAATATCCACAATGAATTCGATTGCTGAAGATGCATTTATCGTATTAGAATATTGTTCACAATCGTTACTATCGGTTGCATCACAGACTCTAACTTGTACTTCGATAGTCTCCTGTAAGAGTGAGGATAATGATACCTCCAATGACCAAGTTCCATCTTGAACTGAGTGGTTGTCAAGTAGAGTAGTGTCTGCACTCATAATCGTGACCAAACCTTGTGTGAAGCGGAATTGGTGTTGTCCTGATATTGTTAAATTCAAATTATTTGAATCAAATTGCCATCCATTAATATCGCCCGAAACAAGAGGTGTTAACGGAATAATTTCAAACATTGATGAGTTGATGGCAGATTGACTTGGATTTCCATATTCATCAAAGAGGAAAGCTGTAAGTTGATAAAATCCAATCTCCCAACCTGTTGTTTGCAATAGAACTGAAGACATTCCCGTATTGATTGGAGAAATTGTTTGATTTGCTACCGAACTACCATTGAATGATGCAATAACATAACCATTTACCAATTCGGATGAGTCACTCAACCATTCTAGTTGCACTAATAGTTCATCACCAATTGATATGATTTCATCGTGATTGATTGCCGTTAATACTGGTCCAGTGACATCTACTAGGCTAAAAGAGTAATCAACGCCATTCTGATAACCGTCCAAATCTTCAGCCATCTGTCCATCTTTCTCTGAGAGGTCAACCTCTAATTGCCATGTCTTCAAATCATTATGGTCTGGAGTCCAGTGTGCTGTATAGATGCTTTCGTTTTGGTCCCAATTAAGTATTATTGGCGAGTCTCCATGTGAGGGTGATAAGGTAACCGATGCTAATAAATCACTTCTATTGTGAAGAGCAGTAACTGAAAAAATGAATCCATCATCATGCAATTCCCAAGAACTAGAACTTTCAGATTCTAATATTGCACTATGGCTATTATTCGCTGCTGTCATCGTTATTGAAGTGACTGATGGGGTGGTAGGTCCGATTTCAAATGAATAGGCTTGCTCGACGAATAACACATTGTTGTATGCATCGATTAACTCTAGTGCAATATAGTGTTGAGTTGTGATTGAGGGGTCATATTGACTGGAGTCAAAATTAGTATAATATCTTCCCAGACTGGAAAAATAAGTTAGCGAATTAGTTGTTGCAGGTTTGGTACTATCACCTTGATGTATCCACGCTGAACCTGAGAGAGTTGTATCTCCTACCACATCACCAATAGTAACTGCAAATGTATCTCCAACCCGAATAAATTGTCCGATATTTCCTGAAATTCTATGGTCTACAGAAGATAGTTGAGGGGCAATATCGTCAATCCATTGAACCGACAAGTTGCTGAGTGTCACCTCATAGTTTTGGGAGTTAAATGGAACTGTATCTCCTGAAACTTGTAAGAGGTAAGACGGTAAACATGATGATGTTGCATTGTACCAATCATTACAAGAAGTAAATGCATGCTGTGTTAGGCTTGATTTCAAATCTAAATTTTGCGTCCAAGACCAAGACATTTGCGGATGTTTAGCATCCAATTGTACCGCCATAGTTGTTGAAATGTTGAATATTAGTTGACTCATTTCAATTCCATCTGTTCCAATCGTTCCACTGCTCGGCCATGCATTGATTAATTGTTGAGTTGTAAATTCTACATCAACTCCGCCTAATTGTGAATCCATAGCCCCGGAATAGATTGTTGAACTACCCAACATCACATCAATTGTATCTGTGGCAGAATTAATTGGCCAATCTATCCACAAATTGAGGGATGTTGTTGGAATTGAAGATGTTGGAATTGAAATATTAACTGTATGTGAATTAGAATTGCTTACTGTAGTAGCAAAATCGGAATAACCTATCGATTGTGAAATAGGTCCGAAAAATGTGCTTCCGCTTGCCATCTTCATCTCAAGGTTATTGAGAACATGTGCGTCATCCCAATTCAATGAAATGCCACTCAGTGAAGGAGATAGCGTACTGGTACGATTGAATTGATAAGAAAATTGTAAGGCGGTTAATCGCGGTAATATTTGAGAAGATATATTTCCTATATTCCACTCACTCCAATCTGTAGAGGTGTTATTTGCTAAGCCCGAAATTGTATATCTATAGGTGAATATTAGACTTGAATTTACTGGAATTGTTGAAGTATGATTTACCCATCCATCAATAATCTGTCCACCATTTGGTGACCACGGATCAGTAATGTAAGTTCCATCATCAATATTCACTCCACTTGTAATTATGTAACCAGCCCAAGTTGAGGAACTGCTGACTCCAGTTGACCCTGAAGAACCTGACGCTCCAGTTGAACCGCTTCCATATGGTTGGCCTCCACTACCACCGCTACCGGCGGAAACAGAAATAGTTCCTTGATTATTCAAATTTGAAACTTGGGTCATGATGCTAATGCGGCCGCCGCCACCGCCGCCGCCGCCATCTCCGCCATGGAAAAAGCCGATACAGGCACCTGTACAGAAACTACTGGCACCATTTCCACCATCTCCGCCGAGTGCTTCAATAATACCATTTTGACCGATATTTACTGTATTTGCTTTAATGAAAATTGAACCACCACTTCCACCTCCAGCACCCGAGCCACCTGGTCCTGAACCACCAGTAATCGCTTGCCCATTAGCACCATTTCCTCCATTGGATTGAATAGTACCGTTGACATCAATTTGGCTGGCAATTATTGTGATATATCCGCCGCCATTTCCTCCAGTTGCAGTAGCGTGACTTGAACTTGTTACTGAGCCACCTTGTGAACCTGCTTCGGTAGAATTGCCATATGTGGACCCACCTGTTCCAGTGCCTCCACCGCCACTGCCTCCACTACCGCCATGGCCAGCACCGCCGCCGCCATCGCTGTATCCACTAGATGTTGCAGATACTGAGCCTCCGCTTCCACTGCCACCAGTACTGAGAGCATTTGCTGAAATTGTAGTTCCCGCCGCAACAACCAAGGTTTTAACGATAATAGTCAAACTTCCATTAGCAGTTATTGAGCCACAAGCTTGGATTCCGCAACGTATATCGAGAGTGTCATAACTATGAGTGCCTGACCATTGCACTGCAGTTAGGATGGTCGTTGAATTATTTCCAGATCCTGGTGGCCCTGTATTTGCATTTGTTAGTTCAACCCCTGCTGGAGTTACGGATGTGTTGTTGAGTGTTCCAAGCGATTGAGCATTTATCATATTCTGATTTAGAGTTTGAGTTGTAGAATAAGGCAATGTTTCTATCACAACGCTCGCATTGAGTAAACGAAACCCTGCTTGATGGTTTATAGTGGCGAACCCACCCATATCTGCCATTATTGTTTCAGTCGATGAGCCGCTGGAGAAAGTGCTAACATCGACAATCTGACTGACTTGTGAAGTCTTTTCTGATTCTAAAGTTGATGAATCAATAAACATCGGAGAGAGTGATGAAATCAGTAAAATAATACTCAGAAAAATAATTTTCCTAACACTTGCTGACTCACTCATATCTCTTCTAAGAGAGGCTTGTTAATGAGCATTAGGCATGGAATCAAGTTTCTTTTTCGCAGAAAGTATCTTTTTCTCGACGGTAGATTACCATACAAAAAATGGTGGTTACTATCAGCATTACAATAATTGCAATTGCTGAATTAACTCCTTGTGAAGCCTGAGCAATTACAACTTCATCTGAACTATCTGCCGAACTATTGCGGTCCCACAATGCCATGGTCGCAATAACGTCCAACCCTGTCTGCAACCCAGACTCAACATTAGTCCGCCCTCCGGCCATTGTATTGAGAGTGGTAACCGAATCAGATTGTGCGTGTTTAGGAGTTTGTTCACAACTATCTCCTTCCTCGATAATATATTGATGCTGTCCTCTCAACCAAGTAGCACTATGGCCGTTCATAATGAAATTATAATGGTCTGAATTTCCTTTGGTATCATCGACTACGCTAACCCATTGTGTTGGATGGCTTAAATTGGCATTTATATCTTTTAAGCGATTTTGTAAAACAACAGCATTTTCCTCCATTTTTGGCGTCACCTCGAGTCCACGCTCCTCATAATATGACCAATCTTCAACCGGTGAAGTGAACATGTATAATGTCCAATAATCCTCATTACAGCCAATTTGCATTGCTGCTGGCATCTCTACAGGCCAATTTAATGCAAACATGTCTAAGTTAAGATAAGTGACATTAGTATTCTCTGGAATCTGTTGCTCTACAAAGTGTAAACTGCCCTTTCCTCCGCCTTCAGAAGAACCACTGCCTTGCCACTCTTCATAATCCCACCATGCTAATTTCCAAGTGTGCTGAGGGGTGATATCCCATAGTGCAAAGGTGCGAGCTAATTCCAATAATGCTCCAGAACCTGTTGCATCATCATAAGCCCCAGATGAAGTACAAGTTGGATAAGTAAAACCGATTAGTGGAGGTGGGGAATAACAAATCGCATCGTGATGAGCCCCAACTACAATCCACTCATCGTCTAATGTTCCATTGATTGTTACGACGATATTTTGACAGTTTGCACACTCGTCGGTGGTAAATGATTGACGTTCAACTTGATAGCCATAAGATTCCAATTGGGCTGCAATCCAATTGCGAGAGTTTTCATTTGCAGTTGTGTCTATTTTGCGATAGCCAAACTGTGTCATTGTCACCAGGTTATCATAGGCATTACCACCTTCAGGCCAATCGGTTACTTCAGGAGCTTCAGCCTCAAAATTAGACACATTATTGATGCTTCCTTGCAGGAAAGAAAACATAAGAGTCAACAAAATGAACATAGTCATTCTGCTTCGCATAGCATCGGCTATGCTCAATACATGATTTAGTTGACCCTGCCCTAGGAACATACAAGGATTGACAAAGGAAGAAGTATTTGTCTAAACTGATGGAGACATTATTAGATGATTTTACCCTCTATGAAAGGAAAAATTTACTGTTAAAATCGCTCTCTTTGAGATGTAGTTATACCACGCGGTTAAGTATGGTTAGTGAAGCCTTGAGGAATAGGAAGTGAATGGATGGTAACGAACACATCTTCCAAGTCTGGTGCAACTGGACAAGATAAAGCACTAGCAGATATGATTGAAGGTCTTCGTAAAGAAACGATTACCGGTGGTGCAACTGCGCTTATGGATGAAGACTTAGGCTCATATGGTGTTCCAAACCCACGAATATTGATAGTCGGTTGCGGAGGCTCTGGCAATAACACTCTAAATCGAATTACTCACTTAGGTGTTGAAGGTGCAGTAACAGTTGCAATCAATACCGATAAACAACATTTAGACCATACAAGAGCATTACAAAAGTTGCTTGTTGGCCGTCATATCACTCGCGGATTAGGTGCTGGTGGTGACCCTGCAACCGGCCGACGTTGTGCTGAAGCAGGAAGAGAGATGATCAAGAGAATCGTAACCGGTGCTGATTTAGTTTTCATCGCAAGCGGATTGGGTGGAGGTTCGGGTACCGGAATTTGTCCTATCGTTGCTGAAGAAGCAAAGGCCGCTGGTGCTTTGGTTGTTGGACTTGTTACTACTCCATTCCATGTTGAGCGTCGACAAAGAATGGCTCGTGCTCTCGAAGGATTAGAGTCACTGCGAAGAATTGCTGATGCTGTATTGGTATTGGATAATAACAGATTATTGCACTATGTTCCTAACTTGCCTTTGGATGAAGCATTTTCTATCATGGACCAATTGGTCGCTGAAATCGTAAAGGGAATTGTTGAGACAATTACCATGCCTTCACTAATCAATTTGGATTTCGCCGATGTAAGAGCGATTATGGCAAATGGTGGTGTCACTATGATGCTGTATGGTGAATCGGATAGAGGTCCTGAAGAAGTAGTTCATGAAGCCCTAAACCATCCATTATTAGATGTTGATATTTCTGGTGCAACCGGTGTATTGATACATGTTACAGGTGGTCAATATATGACTCTTGAATCTGCCAGTAGAGTTGTTGATCTGTTAACTGCAAAGGTCAGTGAAGATGCCAATGTAATTTGGGGTGCACGTCAAGATGCTGGATTTGGCGATACCATCAAAGTGATGGCAATAATTACTGGTGTTGGCGGTACTGATTTGAAAACTGCAAGAATGAAACCAGATGCTCTTGGTGATGCTCTTCGTTTAACTCGTAATCAAACTGATGCAAATCGAGGAAACACCGGTTTCCAACGATTTGACTGAAATTATTAAATTGCCTAGTTGGCTGTTTAATGCTGCTATCATTAGTAAGCGTCAAATGTGACGGCATACACCCTTAACACATGCGAGGTAAGACCATCATAGTGATTGTACTAGTGGCAATGTTACTGACTCCTGTTCAAGCAGGTGATGTTTCTGCATCACAAAGTGAACCTGAAGAAGATACTCGTCAACCGAGTAAGGGAAATACATCCCTATTCATATTCCATGATGGATTAAATAATGAATGGAGTCATTTTAATTCAAGTGATGAAGATTCTACTGAAGAAAATGAAACTAGAGAAGAGAAGGATAACGGAGTTATTGATATCAAGTATAGATTCATGATGAAGCCTACTCTTGACAAGCGATTGAACATGACCGTCGGTGGAGAAATCCGTGGTAATTTCAATATATATTATGAAGGCGATAATGAAAATGGTGGCGGCGGAAATTGCAATAATGACTGTGATTGGTTGAATATTACTATCTTCAAAGGCGCGGCAGCGATTCATCAGCACACCGAACAACCTTGGGTTGGCGGAAATTGGAAGAATATTGTGTTCTCATATACAGTTACTGAAGAACATGCAGTTTGGGATTCGACCAACGACAATCCAATTGTTGAAGTGACCATGAAAGTAAAGGGCGATTATTCAGATAATGGGTTTTGGTCCAATGGCGGCACCCCAGCTGCATTCGGTATGAAATTAGGTGCTGATGGATATGTAGAGTTGCCAATAGATGATTCTTCTTGGAGTGCAAGTTTCCAAGCAGGTATAGATGAAGCACCTGCTGAAGAGACTCC
>DAJY01000032.1:3505-7187 GCA_002499015.1 Euryarchaeota archaeon UBA242 | reverse complement strand
GTAGCAAACTCTTCATCATCAAGGTAATCATTTTGATTTTCATCCATTCCTGAATAGATCGCAATACCGCCTTCGGGACAAGTTGTATTACCGACATAAATTGTAATTATTCTAACTAGACTTGATGTGCCATTATTACCAAGTTCGCCTAAGCCTCCATTAGCACCCTGCGGTCCCGAAAGCCCTTCTTTACCATGGCAAATTTTTGTAGTCGAAGTTATTTCTACCTCATCGAGAATACCATTTTTATTTGTATCAGTACCAATGAACACATCAGAACCACCTTCCGTACAAATTGAATCAGCTTCACGTCCTTCAGAAAGAACTAGAGTTTCTACTGCATCTTGACCATCTTTTCCTTGAGATAATTGCAAACCGTTTAGAACAACAAGAGCATAACTTGACAATATTAGTGCAACTATAATTGATAATACCTGAATTACAACCAATACTTTTGATTTATTACTCGGGCGGTTTCTTGCTACAACACCTTGATATCTACCATTTTCAACAGCACTTTGTCTGTTGCTACGATGTACTTCAGTGCTACGGTTTTCATCACTAATCCTTGGCACATCTTTACCAGTTTGGTCATGTGCAGGTTCTCCTGCAATAGGGGCATGTTCAACCGTGTTGCTATTTGGTGACATAAATTAGAGGGAATTCCTCAATGGTATCAAAGCCTTCGGTGTTTAATCAATATATATTCACCGAATTCGCGCATGCGAGGGAAAAATAATTTATCAAAGTATATTTCTCAATCACTAGAGGGGGTTAATTGATGAGCATCCAATCACTGCCTCGTTGTATGGAACTCCCTCAACGCCTCCAATCTCAATTAGATGGGGGAGAAGGTGAGACGAGGCAAAAGGCAGCACGTTTGGTAGTTGACTTGGCTGCAACTGCTGGTGCTGATGGGTTTGTTAAAGCAGCACACGCCCACGTTTCAGGAGTTTCAGTAATTACCGGCGGGCATGGGTTACGCAGATTCCTTTCAGATTTAAGCGGAGATAGTAGCGGTGTTGTCGCCATTCCCACAACCCTCAATTCAGCGGGCTGTGATAAAGAAAAAATGCAAGAAATGGACATAGTATGGCCTGATTTCTTAGAACAACAATTTGAGATTATTGTGGCTTATGAAAGATTGGGAATAGATGCAACACTCTCTTGCACACCTTATGATAGAGGAATTACCAACCCTGAAGGAATCGCTTCTTGGGCAGAATCTAATGCAGTATGTTTCTCCAACACCTGGACATCTTTAATCACAAATAGGGAATCGGGGTTATCAGCACTAGCAACAGCATTAACAGGCTATGCACCACGCTGGGGATTACATCTTGAAGAAAACCGAATCCCCAATATCATCGTTGATATCAATTGTCAAATGGAAACCTTATCCGACTGGTCTATACTAGGTGATTGGATTGGAAAGCAGGTCAAACCGGAATGGAATTTACCCTGGGGTCCAATGCCGTTGATCACCGGTTTACCTAAACATCTGAGTTTTGCTCGAAAGAAGGCATTGACCTCAGCAGCAGCAAATTATGGGATTCCAATGCTGTGGGCAGTGGGACATTCACAAGACCCACCATTGAACCGAAACGAAGATGGACAATGGCAAGCACCTGACAATGGTTGGCAAGGTCAACTAACTTTCAGTGCAGAAGATTTGCAGCAACGTTATGATGAATTAGCACCAACCGGTCAAGTCGACTTAGTTGTAATCGGTTGCCCTCAAGCAAGCCTAGAAGAGATCCGAATCACTGCTTCAGCAGTGCGTTCACACGCAGAATTTGGAAGGAAAATTCCAGATAGAAGGTTATGGGTTTTTACAAGTGGAGAAAATTATCAATTGGCTTTGGCAGATGGCAGTATTTCAATTCTCGAAGAAGCAGGGGCTCTAATTTTACAAGACACTTGTCCAGAGGTTACGCCATATAATCGCCAACATTACAATCATTTATTGACAAATTCGTTGAAGGCTGAGCATTACTTGACTAGCGGACTTAACAAATTACCAACCAGTGTGATGCCTATTGAGCAATGTGTTGCCCATGCTATCGACCCACAGTTAAGTGCAGGACCTCGTCCTCAATTACAAGCAAAAGCACAACCTCAACACCAATCAGCAAAGACACATCAAGAAGGTGAATTAGAAATTAAAGGAAGTGGATTATTGTCGCAACAAGATTTCACAGTAACAGGTACAGCCTTAGTAACCGATGTTGCAATCACCTATTTGGGTTATGTAAATGCAGATACTGGAGTAATCGAAGAAACAGGTCATCCATTAGATGGCAAAGCGGTAAAAGATACAATTCTAATTTATCCTAAAGGTTCAGGTTCCACCGTTGCTCCATACGTTTTGATGGGATTAATTTACACTGGAGTCGGTCCTAAAGCAATCGTCAACAGAGATGTATGTCCGCTGACACTTCCAGCTTGTTCACTTCTTAATTTGCCATATGGGCATGGTTTTGAAACAGACCCATGTATCGCAATAAATGATGGCGACCAAATAGAAATGAAGCGAGTTGATGGAGTAGTAACTCTTTCAGTATTACACCGTGCATGAGTGATTTCCATGTTAGAAGGAAAGAAAGTTCTCGTCACAGGTGGGGCTGGATTCCTTGGTTGCGATCTTGTTGGGAATCTAATCGAAAAGGGAGCTTTAGTCATTGTCCTTGATAATTTATTTAGAGGTAAGTTAACTAATTTACAAGTATATTTGGACAATCCTAATTTCACTTTCATAGAAGGTGATGTATGTCTTGAATCTGATTTATTAAAGTGTGAATCTATTCATTCCGGTTTGGATATTATTTTCCATCTCGCAGCAATAAATGGAACAAAATGGTTTCATGAAAAAGCCAGAGATGTCATTGAAACTAATATCGTAGGTACTCTAAGGACTTTAGAATCGGCCCAGCGATGTAATGCAAGATATGTATTGGCAAGTTCTCCTGAAGCATTTGGAGAAACAAAACAGCAACCTCTTAGTGATGGTAATCCGATGGTTTTTACAAATCCAGCCACACATCAAAGGCATTGTTATGGAGCAAGCAAATATCTTGATGAAGTTGCTACGCAGCATGCGATTAGAGACGGTTTAGATGCAAGAATCGTTAGACCGTTCAATGCTTATGGGCCAAAACTATTGGGCGATGAGTATGGTCAAGTTGTGGCTATATTCTTCCAATCGATTCTCGAAAATGGAGCAATTACTTTGCATGGTGATGGTAGTCAAACGCGTTCATTCACTTGGATTGATGATGTCACTGAAGGATTCATCAAAGCCGCAAGCGATAAAGCACAAAGTGGTGATGTTTTCAATATTGGTAGCCAGCAAGAAGTTAGCATCGCTCAACTACAACAGATGATTTTTTCAATCGTATCGGAAGATGACAACTGGTTTGGCGGACTTCCACCGGTGATAATGGGTGAGGGCTATCATGGCGATAGTGTTAGGCGCCTTCCAGATATTAGCAATAATATCAAAATAGATTGGAAGGCAAAGGTATCTTTGAATCAAGGTTTACAACTGATGTGGGATTCAATAAAAACAATTGATTAGTTTAATTGTAATGTTTGTCCACTTTGATAGACCAACTATTCGGTGACTCAGTTAACCGATCCATGCCATGCTGGCATAATACTCTAAGTCCATTGATAGGTGATT
>DAJY01000032.1:0-3233 GCA_002499015.1 Euryarchaeota archaeon UBA242 | reverse complement strand
TTTCTGTGAGGCCGGAAGCAGATGAAGGATTGCTTTACCATTGGTTCTTAAATTGACCAAGGTATCTCTAGGCCGGCCATCTCTTGATTGAGACAAGGATGCTACTAGTAATGGTGGTGTATTGGATACAAGCATTACTGAAGATAGAGGGGCTAGGTTACCCATTCCCTCAGAGTTTTCACTCGCCACCACTACAAGAGGGCGAGGTGATAACAAACCACTAAGCCAGGTCGCTCTCTGTAGATGGTCCAAATCATCAATACTAATCTCATGGCAATTATCTAACAAATTAGTAGGTTCATCTTCATCAAACCAATCATCTAATTCCCCAGAATTAACTTCCTTGAGTGAATATGCAGTGAAATCCCTATAAGACTGCCAAGCAGCAATATCTTCACTATCACCACGTGCCTTTTTTCTTGTAATTGATTTATCTGAATAGGTGATACAACGACTAAGGAAATCTGCTACGATTGCTTTCTTATCCATTGTATCACCTCTTGGCATCATATTGTTGGCGGGTCATTAGGAATCTTGCTGGATTACCTGCCCACACTTCTCCTACGGGGATGTCATGTGTCAATGTTGCTCCTGCTGCTAGTACTGAATCATTTCCCATCGATATACCTGCGACGATGTTAGAACCGCCTCCTATCACAACGCGATTACCGATTTCAACAATCTGCCACAGGCTTGAATCACCGGAAGGTGGGTACTTGTCATTCATTATGGTGGCGTTTGGACCGATGAACACATCATCTCCGATACGCGTCTTATTTGCAATATATGCTCCACCTTGAATTTTGCAATTGTCGCCAATAATTACACTCGCCCCAATATGGGCGAGAGATCCAATATTACCCGCGTTACCAATTTTGCAACTGTCACCAATGTGGCATGGCCACCATGCAATGCTACCTCCGGAAAGAGTAATTTTTTGATTGCGAAGTTGATTGAGTTCTAAACCAACATCTTCACCGTTGGCGCTCACAGATTTCACTCCGCAATACCCAGTTCTCGAATTAGCATTTCAACGTGATTTGTTGCCTTGACATTATACCTTGCAAATATCAAATCTCCTTGTGGATTTATGACAAAGGTTGAACGGGCGCAACCCATGTATTCTTTACCATAATTCATCTTCGATCTCCAAGTTCCATATGCATTGTGAAGAGTTTTATCTTCGTCCAATAATAGTGAAAAATTTAGTTGTTGGTTGCTAATGAAATCTTGATGTGATTTTGCTGAATCTTCACTGACTCCTAATACCAAATATTGGTTGTTATTCAATCTCCCCATCTGGTCTCTGAAGTCACAAGCTTGTACTGTGCATCCAGGTGTGGAATCACGTGGGTAAAAGTACAAAATCACTGTCTTTCCAGAGGCGTTAATCGCTTCTAAATCATGCATATTTCCCTCACTATCTGTCATACAAAAAGTAGGTGCTTTTTGGCCGCTTTCTAGGTTCACCGTATCGCTCATTGCTTACAAGGGGCGGAATCTAGCACATCAAGGGTTGCTTTGGGCCATATCACATCTATTTGAGGGCTAATTCTGCTGGGATTCCACTACAATGGCCTGTTTATGCAATATTCATGACAATCTCCACGAATTGCATAGGGTGGAGGGTGCCAAGCGATTCTTTCAATAACTGGCGGGAACAAGATGTGGGCATGGTGACGACACGCATGACCGGCAAGAGCCGTCGTTACTTCAAAAAAATACAGCGCTCAAATACACGCTATGAGTTGCAAGAACTATCCAGTTCGATACAAGCGGATTTGGATAAAAGGAACATCACCTATGATGCGGCATTAAATTTGGGTAATCTCATCCAAAACAGGGCTGATCAATTACCCGGGGACGCCATAGTTTACTCCATCTCCGATAGGGATGCATATCGTAGAACCTTGGAACTCTATCTTAGAGATTCTTTACTAACAAAAACCGAACAATTATTGCTTTGGGAAGAGAGGCGCAGATTGGGAATTAGCGACGAAGATCATGAACGTTTGCTAGTTCAGTTAGTAGCTCAATGGAAACGTCAAGGAAAGAAGGTTACAATCGACCAATTCCGTAAGCCAGGTGGTGAGTCACATGCGTGATTCAAGCACCAAGATTAGTACCCTTCTCGCAGGGTTAATTCTACTGGTATTATTGACTCCAAATATCGCCCCATTTACAAGTGCTAGTGATGGTGCAAGGGCTAACCCTGATTTCTCTGTACAATCGATTACACTCGATGGTGCAGGTTCTGTTTGGGACGGGGTAGATTTAATCCTTGAGCAAGAGGAACATGTTGTTAGAATAGTTGTTGCTAATAAAGGCTCGGCTGCCGGACAGGTCATACTTAATCTCGTACACCGAGGTTCGCCAACCGCTGGTGAAACTACAGTTCAAAGTATTGATCTAGGCATTATGTCCGCTTCATCAACCAGTAATCCAATCTTAATCTCTTGGGATGCTACTACAGGTGATTCACAGACTTTATTTGCTAGGGTCGCCGCTTCTTCTGCTACAATCGATACCAATAGTGCAAATAATGAACAAAGATTAGATTTCAATGTTAGAGGATTTCACTCCGGTGCAGTAACTGGGGATACTATTCCAGCACCTATTGGTGGACAGAGTACTGCTAGATTGACGAATGCGGTTCATCCAGTGACAGCAACCGTTCTCAATCAAGGGGTAATGGCAATGTCTGCGACCATGGAACTTTCATTCTTTGAAATAGTCGACCCCGCTAACACCTTTACACTGTGGTCCAATACAGTGACTCTAGAACCAGGCTCTCTTTTGAATCCTGCAATTGCTAGCGTACTAACTAGAAATATTGATGCGACTTTAATAACAGGTATTTGGAATTTGACAGCGACAGTCCATTTCAATGGGACGGCATATACAGATCCACAAATAATCAGTGAAGTAGATATAGAATTTTCAAATTTTGTTGCAGAATTAACGACTCCTTCTGATAGAACTACAGAGCCTGGGATGCAGACTACATTAACCTACATTGTCAAGAATACGGGTGCGTCATCAGACTCGTTCGTTATCGGTATTAACGATGTACTGGGTTGGGCAGATAAGGCCCGGGACAGTGCATCAACCCCTGTAATCTCTCCAAATGGGACTCATATTGAAGAAATTGTGGTCTCAGTTCCAATAGGTGCATCAAGGTCATTAGTAGAAAGTATTACTTTGACTCTAACATCAGTTTCAGCAAGTTATAC
>DAJY01000033.1:17051-17426 GCA_002499015.1 Euryarchaeota archaeon UBA242 | reverse complement strand
CCGACGTAAACGAAGATTAGGCTATCGTTTTCAAGGAGCCCCAAGAGCACTAATTGAGCCCATTAATTGGTCAGTAAACTTACGATACAGTTTGGATAATGCGGCTCTAATCTCATGGTCTTCACCCCTAGCGATAGCATTCAGTGATTCAGCATCCATATCTCCACCAGCAGGATCTGCTAACCATTGCAGCCAAGTGATTCCTTCACCCGCATGAAAAGTCAACTTTTTCCATAGTCGTGGGAATTTATGAGTTTTCGGTTGCATACATTGTCGAGTTCCAATTAATGCGATTGGGACTACCACTGAGGTGGGATATGAAGCTGCTAATCTTGCCACGCCGGTTTTACCTGGCAATAGGAATGGCGCATCTGT
>DAJY01000033.1:11065-16826 GCA_002499015.1 Euryarchaeota archaeon UBA242 | reverse complement strand
GCAGCACTTGCTAAAGCATCATTGGCACCGACTTCTCTTTGTGTTTCAATTTGTCCAGTGGAGTGCATTACCGTACGCAATAGTGGGTTATCGAAGTGTCCATCCTTTGCTAGGTAATGGGTTGTCCTTCTTGAACTAGCGATTACCAATATCGGGTCAACATGGGAAAGGTGATTGGCAGCAAGAATAGTTGCTCCTTTGCGTGGAATATTATGCGAACCGCGAATCTTTAAACGTAAAAAAGGGCGGACAATTGGTGGAATAGTCAACCTTAGAAAACTGTATATTGGTGTTGAAGGCATCCCTTTTCCTGTTGGAGGGATAATCCAATGCCGGTGCATACTTTCCCATGCTTGAACTAGATGGGTGTCCGGTTGCATAGAGTTGCCTTTTGCTTTTTGCCTTTGAGTGTTACCTCTAATTCGCTAATAGCAACCTCATTTGTGCTGTGGATATGGATTATGGTGAGTGCAAATGATGAATAGGGGAAGGTGCAAGCACTGGGCAAGGGAATCTCATGACCAGTGGCTCTAGACTCCTAACTATACTCGTTCTTGGTATGCTAATTAGTGTAACTTGGAGTCCAACTGTATTAGCAGAACTGGAATGGGATGATGATGGTTGGCTAACCACTTCTCTCGCCACTGATAAATTGGAAAGTGGTGATGAATTTGGCTGCTACCAAATGCTACACTTGTCATGGAATCTTGATCCTGGTGCTATGGCGATTGAATGCAGAGAATATATTGAAAGCAAAATCAGTGCAAGTAAATGGGGTAATAATACCATCTCAACTTATTCACCATCGAGTTTAACAATGGCTCAGCATGAAATTATTGCGCGACAAGGATTAGTTGTTCATGGTGATAATAATGGATTGGCGGAAAGTGCTTGGCATGATTCACAGGACGCACCTATTGATATCTGGGATTGGTATAATCTCGGTCGTCGTGGTGGAAGTCTAGAGCAGACAATTGGTTCTCTTGATGAGGTCAAGAGTGCAGTAGAGGAAGGTGGTTTAGTCAATTTATATTGGGTTGGAAGGATGGATGGTGCTAGTATTCGCTATGACCGTGACATCGCTAATTACCTCAATGATGATGCTGATGCATGGCTTACTACTTGGGGAGAGAGTTGGTCTTATTGGACGGTGGATAGATGCTATGAATTTTCAGATGAGTTGGCACAAAATGATAATCAAACTATTCTATATTTCGAATCACTACTAACAGATCAATGCAAAGCAGCTGCACCCGAGGCCTGGAATGTTCCAATCACTTGGAAGATTGATTTAGGTGGAATTGATGTTTCAGAAGTTCGAATAATTGATTCCGAGTTAGGAAACTATACTATGGCAAATATTGCTGGTGCTAAAAACAGTGCTGAAGGTTGGTTTCAAGTGAGTGGTGAATATCTCCATCTTTCAGTACTAAATGGTCACAAAGTAGAGATTATTATTGCTCAAGAGACAGATTTTCATGACATTATGGGGCGTTCACAATTTTGGAATAATCACTCTGCTGCAGTGACAATCGCATCCCATCGCACCTCAGATTTATTCTTATGGTCCAAGGGATTTACTGACTATAGTTCAATAAAATTCACTTGGTTAGTGGAGCCAAGACTGGCGGATGGTTATTCAGCATGGATGCCAATTGCAGTTATTATCATCACTTCTTCATCACTAATGGGTATGTTGTATCTGTTAAAGCGAGAAGGAATGGGCCCATTGGCCAAAAAAGAGAGTTCGAGAAAAGGGTAGATTTAATCTCTCTTAAGGCGAAGCCTTGATGCCTAATTGATAGCGCCAGCGATATAGAGGCAATGAATATGGGTAGTGAAGATTTAGTTATCGACCCATGGAGTAGTGCCCAATCTACTGATTATAGTAGAATCATTGAACAGTTTGGATTATCTTCTATGGATTCAATTGAGATGCCATCACCTTCACGCCTTCATCGGAGAGGGATAGTTTTCGCCCATCGTGATTTAGAGATGATATTAGATGCTCAAAAAAACGGTGACCCATTTGGTGTTTTGACTGGATTAATGCCGAGTGGACAGATGCATATGGGGCATTCTATGGTTATTGACCAAGTAAAGTGGTTTCAACAAAATGGGGGCGATGTCACCATTGCAGTTGCTGATTTAGAAAGCCAAGCAACCCGCGGTGTTTCAATTAGTAAAGGTAGAGAAACCGCACTAACGGAGTACATTGCAAATTATGCTGCTTTGGGTTTGGACCCTGAGAAAACAAATGTTTACTTTCAATCATCTCGTCCAATCGTTCAAAGGCTGGGTTTCCAACTTGGCAAGAGAACCAATCTAAATGAATTGGAATCAATTTATGGATTCAATGGAGAAACTAATCTTGCCCACGTCCAAGCACCTTTGGTTCAAGTCGGAGATATTTTACATCCTCAAACTGATGAATATGGTGGATTGCGTCCAATAGTAGTTCCAGTTGGAGTAGACCAAGACCCTCATCTTCGTTTGACTAGAGGCCTTGCTGCGAAAACAAATTGGTTCAATGTCAATGATGCCAAGATTGGTTTATTGATCGGCTTGTCAGTTCAAGAAGAAAACGCAGCAATACTCGGACAATTACCTAATGGTAGAATGGATAAAGATAGATTAAAAGAGATTTTTGATGGGATAGTGAACTGTATTAAAAATCTTGGATTTTCAGATATCATCTCAAGTCCTAAACAAGGGACAGTCCATGTTCCAGGCGCTACTCAAAGTGATAAGAGGAATATCAGAATGGCCTTACTTCATTATGAACGTAAATTAGGTGGGATGGGATTACTTGCTCCTTCCTCAACCTATCATCACTTTGCTGTTGGCTTAACTGGTGATAAGATGAGTAGCAGTCAGCCGAAAACAACTTTGTTTTTGAAAGATGATTTGGCTACGGTTGAGAAGAAAATAAAGCGAGCATTTTCAGGTGGCCAAACCACTATCGAAGAGCATAGAAGGCTTGGTGGAAATCCAGATATTGATGTTGCCTACCAATATATGATGTATTTCTTTGAAGATGATGATTCATATTTAGCAGAAATAAATGCAGATTATCGCGCAGGTAAACTATTGGCTGGTGAAATGAAGCAACTATGTGTCGAAAGAGCAACATCATGGCTCGGCAATCTGCATGAGATGAGAGCCCAAACAGCTCATTTGGTCAAAGACTTCCTCGCATCTGACGCTCAGTGAACTATTCATCAGTAGACATTACCGGTGGATCTGGTCCAACGGGTAGTTCGGCTAATTCTTCATCGCTCAATTCCCTCTCAACTGAATCTTCATGAATAATCATCGAATGACCATTAGGGTCAAGTAATTCTAAGGTGATTGGAGTTGAACCTTCTTCCTTCATCGATTCGATTGTTGTCAACATTTTTTCCAATTTATCAATCGCATTCATCGTATCTTCAAGCCCCTGCTCAATACCTTCAGCAGCATGTTGTAAAGCTTCGTTTTGAACATCTCGCAAGACCATATTAATGACATCGGCAAAGCGTTTCAGAACACCTTCGACATTTGATACATAACCGGTTGAATTACTACCAGGATTGACAACTAGGTCTAATTCATCGACCCTTACTGTACACGAAGATGAACGAATAACTCTGGCCGATAATTTTTCTGGGCTATCAATAACGAGTTTCCATGCACCTGATTTCTCTCCTTCAGCGGGGATGAAGTCAGTTTGCCTCCATCCGCAAGCATTGCAAAGAACGGTTACCTGTGTGTGTTCTCCAAAATATGGAATATCATCAACGTGGGCAATCATTTTCACTTCGCCCTCTATAGAACATATAGGGCAAGGGATGTCAATCGGCTGTGGTTGCATCAAAAACGCCTCTGTCCTAAATCCTCAGCTGCAAATGCTTCAGCATCTAAGCCTTTCAATCCGCGACAACCAGGTGGGAGGAACATCAATCTAGATTCAGTGATTTGGATAATTTGTCCTCCTAAATCACCTTCAATAAATTGGTTTAGTCGGTGTAGAGCTGTTGTGAATTCAACATCTCGCTTCATCAGGCGGCCCATTTCGACTATCGCCCCATGGTCATCGCTCAGCCAATCCATCAATTGTCCGATTCCAGTCAAGTCATGCAAAACTGCTCTATGAATTACCAATCCATTTGTCTCATCCTTTATCGGAGGGTTCGGATAGATTTTTTCTAGATCATGGAAAACCAATTTTGTTTTAGGTGTTGTTTTCACATTATTGCTTTGAGAACTAGGCATTTCAAAAGAACGAAGAGGATTGATCTCAACTATCGGTTGAGTGATCGCATCTTCTGCAACTGGGTCAACTTCAGTAGTTCCAATGTTGTCCAAATCAAGCATCGCCGGAATGTTATTAGATTCGTCTGAATCAGTACTTTGAAATTTCACTTCCGAACCCTCTTGGGGATTCAAAAAAGTATCGAGTGAGTATTGATGAGCATCCTCGCCCTCCTCTTTCTTCCTCGCCATATTTTAACGGGGATGGCGACGATTCAAGAACCCCTCCCTATCATTCGTTCAAAAAAGACCGGTTATGGACCGATATTATTCCATCTATTCTTTTCGTGAGGTTGATAAAGGTCCGGTTGCAGGAAGCAATTGCGGCTCAAAGTTCAATAGGTGTCGCCTCCAAGGAAGATTGATGATGATGGATACACCGCCGAATGTCTTAAAGACTGGAACAAGCACAATTGGAATTACTTTTGCCGGAGGAGTCGTAGTCGGTGCTGACCATAGAGCAACAATGGGGCATTTTATTGCAAATAAGAATGTGCAAAAGTTATTCCGAATCGGAAAAAACCTCGCTCTAACAACTGCAGGTCTCGTAGGTCATGCACAATCACTTTCAAGAACTCTATCAGCAGAAATTTCACTGTTTGAGCTTCGCCGTCAACAGCCAATGACTGTCAAGGGTGCTGCGACTATGACTGCAAATATTCTAGTCGGCAAACCTCACTGGGTACAATTATTGATTGTAGGCGTGGATGAAGATGGTGGCCATGTATACTCTATCGACTCCGCAGGTGGTTCAATTCCTGATTCTTATTGTGCTACTGGTTCAGGCTCTCCATACATGTATGGTGTCCTTGAAGACAATTATACAGATGGTATGACTCGAAGCGAAGCATTAAAACTCGCGGCACGCGCCCTTTACGCATCAGGCCAGCGCGATGCAGCCTCCGGCAACGGTATGGATTTGGCAGTAATTACTGCTAAAGACGGTTACCAGCAAGTATCCGCAGAAGAGATTTCCAAACTACTCAAGTGAGTATGTTCCAATTCCCGCAACTCCATGTTGCAACCACGCTGAGTGGGTACTGCCAATTTTTTTGGGCGGAGCGGGAGAAGGTGAGTTAATGCGCCAAACGTTTAAAGAATTGAAAGATGAAATAGCCAAGATAATCCCTGAAACAGTGGATTATTCAGTAGACCTAGAAGCCGGTGACATTGTCATTGTAACTACTATGTTGGATAGATTTACAGATTCGGAAGGGTTCTTGGGTAAGATATCTAAGACCATTAAGAAGAGAGTAATTTTACGTCCAGATGAAAGCATAATGCTGTCGGAAGAAGAAACTAGAAAAACAATCAAAGAAATAATTCCCGAAGATGTGGAAATTAGTCAGATTTACTTCGATGAATGTTTACGTGAACTGATTATTCAGTGCGACAAACCAGGAAATGCTATCGGAAGAAAAGGTGCAAATATAAAAGAAATTAGAGATAAATGTGGCTGGCTGGTTAA
>DAJY01000033.1:5291-10884 GCA_002499015.1 Euryarchaeota archaeon UBA242 | reverse complement strand
GGCAAATCATAAAGAAAGGAGAAAACTATTGAAGGATTTTGGTCTAAATATTTACCGGCCAACAAGGCCTGGTCAACAATGGGCTCGTTTAACTGCTCTTGGATCCTATCGAGAAGTCGGTAGGGCTTGTCATTATATCACAACAAACGAATCAAGAGTGATGGTTGATGTTGGTGTAAATATCGCTAGCGATACCGACCCTATGCCATACTTCACTGCACCTGAAGCTTTACCAATTGAGAAGTTGGATGCAGTAGTATTAACTCATTCACATTTAGATCACGCTGGAATGCTTCCTGTTTTGTTCAAGTACGGTTACAAAGGTCCAGTTTACTGTACCCCACCAACCCGTGATTTGATGCTTTTATTACAGACTGATTATTTGAAAGTGAGTGGCGCTGAAGGAAAAAGGTGCCCATATGATATGGAAGACATTCGAACTTGTATGAAGCACGTAGTTGATGTTAATTGGGGAGAGACAACACAAATCACTCCAGATATAAAATTGACTTTCTCTAATGCAGGACACATCTTGGGTTCTTCTGCAGTCCACTTGCAGATTGGTGATGGCAAGCATAATATTGTGCTATCCGGTGACCAAAAGTACGAGAAATCATGGCTGTTCGATGCAGCAAATACCAAATTCCCACGCGTTGAAACTTTAGTTTTGGAATCAACATATGGTGCTTCCGGAGATTATCAACCAAGCCGGCAAGAAGCGAATCAAGAATTACAAGATATTGTTTCAAGGACACTTAGGAGGGGCGGTAAAATCATTTGTCCGGTTTTCGCAGTAGGTCGTAGTCAAGAAGTAATGATTGCAATTGATGAACTATTCCGTTCAGGTGCAGTTAAACCGGTGCCAGTATGGCTCGATGGAATGATTCAGGAAGCTACAGCAATTCATGCATCACACCCAGACTATCTAACAAGTAGTCTAAGGAAATCCTTACTACAAGATGATGGAGAAAATCCATTCACTAGTGCATGGTTTAGACCGGTAAAAGGCAGAGAGTTACGAGATAGTATTATTCATGATTCCTCGCCATGTATTGTTCTAGCAACATCTGGAATGATGAGCGGAGGACCGGTAATGGAATATTTCAAACATTGGGCCCATGAAGAGAGAAACTCACTTTGTTTCGTTGGCTATCAAGCAGAAGGAACTCTAGGAAGAAGATTGCAAAAAGGATTCGGAGAAGTTCCAATGGTGATGAATGGTAAAACTGAAATCGTAAAAGTTGGTTGTGAAATGTTGACAATTGATGGATTTTCCGGTCATTCTGACCGCAGACAATTACTAGAATTCGTTGACCAAATAAACCCGAAACCGCAGAATATTATTTGCCACCACGGTGATTATTTCAAATGTAATGAACTTGGTAGAACTTTACGAGATCGCTATAAATGTAGAACATACGCTCCAAAGAATCTAGAAACTGTTCGTTTGATGTGATCACATCAAAGGAATATCGTAGCCAGATTGAATCGGGTCTGGAATTACCGTTTGAACTTCCTCGATTGAAGTTTGTCCTAGATGACTAGTGTTAGTAACTATAGAATTTAACCCAGCGCTAGAAGAGGGCGAATTGTTTTTCTTTTCACGAGATAATGTAGATCTTAACAATATCAAAACAGTTGAAAATATTAATGCTGGAAGTATTAAATTATAATTTCTTGTGCTAACAACATGTTGAGCAAAAATTATAATCACGAAAAGAATGATGGCTAATGACATCATTCGTCTAGAAAGCAGTTCCACAATGTCGGGTGAACCACTCTATTCATGAACCTGTTGCACCTCTGCTAACTCATGATATCATCAACGAACCCCCAACGCTCCTCCGCCGCTTGCCCAGGTTGGTTGATGACTGCCGTCGCTCCTTGGGGTGAAAATGAAGAAGATGCATTTGACCAAGGTCTAGTTGAATTAGGTCTGGGTGATGCACGTTTAATCCAAGTAAAAGGAGCGATGTTACCATTAGGATTTGAAGCAGTACCCCCACAAGCATTGCCGATGGGTTCCTTAGTAGAATGTCATCTAGCAACATCATTTGCATGGAATGGTGCTAGCGCATGTGCTGGAGTTGCATGGGCCTTTTGTAAAACTCCTGAAGGGGATGAATGCGCAATTGTTGCAACAATTTCAACTAACTTAGATTATGATGAAACGTCATTATTACTGAGAAGGAATTTACAAAGCAGACTCGCGAGTAGGGATTTGGAAGTTGTTTCATTTGATTTAGCAGTTGATGAAGTTACAGCTGCAGGTGACCACCATGGTGTTGCAATGGCTGCATTGATTTTGCCTAATTCATTGTCACTTGGAGCAAATACTGCTACTGGCCCTGTTCGAGGAGGGCTAACTCGCCAAGCATCCGAGGCTGCGGTTAATCGTGTTGAGGTTAAAGCACCTGCTGCACCTGCATTAAGGCCGGGTGGAAGAAAGCCAAATATTTCCGGAGATACGGATTTTTCACTCTAATTAAGTCTTGATTGGGTTTGAGGAAGATGAAAGAAAAACAATGGATTGTTGTTCGTTGCCGCGCCTGCAGAATATGTCATGGTTCAAATGGCAATTTCAAGAAGTGCCCGCATTGTGGAAATGTGATCGGTGAAAATGCAGAAATCGTTTCAACAGTTAATTCGGAAACAGAACTTAGAATGGAAGTTGCAATTGCCAATACTCCTGAGGAATTGAGGGGCACGCTGAGGAAAAAACTACACTCAAAAAAAGTTCTTGTTCAGAATTTAGACCCCCCCGCATTCACTATGGCTAAATGGGTTCACCAATCGGCTGATGAAAATGGTGAAGTTACTATTCATTCAGTAACTACAACAATAGAATCTAAAAACACTGATATTGACGCTGAAGATTTGATTTCTATGGCAGAAACGCAAGGTATGTTACTCCGTATTGGTGAAAACCGCTGGACTCTCCTTGAGTGAAGTTCATATGGTAAAGGCTGTGGCAAAGAATCAAGGGCGTATGGGTTAGTTTGGCCTATACTCGGGCGTTTGGGACGCTTGGACCCAAGTTCAAATCTTGGTACGCCCACTTTATTGATGTTTCTGTAGTCTAGTGACTACGTATTTACTCAATCATTGTCAGGTAATGTTATCGAATGAACCCAAATAATGTGGAATCCGAATTGGGTTTTAATAAATCGTTGCGGAATAGTTTCTGGCTGCATAGACCAAACTTCATCTTCAAAATCTTGAACCATCTGTCCTTCAACAAATTCTCCTAAATCACCTTTTTTTGAGCCGCTAGTGCAAGTAGAGTATTTTTTTGCCAACTTTTTGAATTCTTTCAAGGGCTTCTTTGCGTCTTGTATCGCATCAAGACAGAGCTTTGCATCGGGCTTGTTAGCAACCAATATATGACGGACATGGGCAAGTCTTGGTTTCTTTCTCCTGTCATGTCTACGCATTGATTAAACCCCCTTGACTGTAAAGTACTGGCATCTCATTCTATGTCAACCCTCAGTTCCTGTTTGACGACTACAGCCATTCTATCAAAAAGATGCGCACAAAGCCAAGCCAAAATCACGATGATCACTATTGGAATTCCTCGTTCCACTAAGGAACGTTCTAAGTCGGTTGAGATCCATGGAATCAAGGCTATCCAACCGATGCAATATGAAATGAAAGCGAAAATGGTAGTAGGTGAAACATGACGTGAAAATAGCCAAGAGAAGTTCCTAATATGGTGTTGTATGATCATCATCAGTCCTACTTTGAAAAAAAAGGAGATACTATTTATCCCCGAAGTTTGATCCTCATAAATTGCTCTGACTGGATGGTGCTTTATTTTCCATCCATGTTTTGCTAATTGAATTAACCAGTAATTTGGATATCCGTATCCTTTCCAAGACTTGTTCCAATCCCAATTGCGCAGAACAGTATCACTTGTTGCAGTATATCCACACTGTGGGTCTGTTATCTTTTGGCCAGCCGCTAGAGTGGTGAAAAAGGATAGTAATATGGTTGCTAGTCTACGCATAAGCGGCATTTCTCTAAGCCCATCATGATGTAATAATCGATCGCCTTTGATATGTTGACCTTTGCCGGAAATTATATTTTCCACTAAACCCTCAAGGTCATCTGGGTCCATTTGGCCATCACCCGCCATTACGGCACTAACAAACTTTGAATCTGCAAATATTTGAATAAGTTTTTGATGACCTGTATCAATTGCATTCCCCACTCCAAACCCTTCTAATGTGATTATAGTTACTTCTGCACTACATTTTGTAGAACTTGCAATTTCTCCAGTACCATCGGATGAACCGTCATCAATTACGACCACATGGTCAACAAATAGAGGGATTGTCGAAAGAACACGCCCAATGTGGCTGGATTCATTACGAGCGGGAATGACTAGGCCAATACCCCACCCCTGCATCATAGATTGCCGTGGGGCTATCCAATCTATAACTAAGCCCACAAATCTAATCTCCGTTTTGAAAAATAATTAAAGAATCAACATTGAAATTAATTTTGCTAGGTATAATTGATAGAGGGAGAAAGGCTCAGTGGTTTTGTGAGCAATGAATTACGGGTCATCTTGATTGGTCGCGATGTAGAGTTGCGAGTCATTTCACTGATAGTTCGTTGCCGCTCTGTTGCAGATGAAGTTATCTTCCTCGATTTAGGTTCAAATGATGAGACGGTTGAACTGGCATCAGAAGTAGATTGTCCGGTTTTAAATTATGACGATAAATTGGAAACAGCGAAAATTATCAAATTTTTGCATAATAGTAAATTAGAGGAAATTGCTACTACTCTTTTGATTCATGTCACACCAAGTTGGAAACTTCGCGATTTACCACTAACGGTCAATAGAGCACGAGATAATTGGGATTTACATATAGCGGTAAAGGGAACCAGCAAGGAAAATATCAATACGGAAGAGATCGTACTATCGAGTGTTGAATTTAATCATCTTGTATTTACTCCTAAAGGAATGGAAGTTCTGTCTAATTTGAGTCCGCTTGCCACGGTTATGGATTTGCCTGAACACCTCAAAGTGAGAGTTGTTAGTTCTAATTCTTCAGTAGGCTTGCCACAGCGAGAATCACTAGCGACTGCAAGTCGCTTCGCTCAACTATTCTACTGGATGATCGAATCAAAACACCCTTTGTTTTTATTCGGAATTCCTGGAATCGTTTTATTCGTATTGGGGTATAAATTATCAGGCAATGTTGTTGATACCTTTGATGAGTTAAATTCAACATCGATAGGCGTTACATTATCCGTTATTGCGATGACAATGATTGGATTATTTGCAATGATGGTCGCACTAATCCTCTATATCATGGGTAAGCAAGCAGAGCAGATACAATCTCAATATGATTGGAAAAATAAAGATTAAGAGCATAATCGGGTGAGGATATGAGTGAATACAGCGGCTTAGTATGTCTTGATATGGACCGTGTTCTAGTAGATCACCTTTCTACGTGGCAATATGTCTATGATAAATTGGGAATAAATAATGATGAATCGTTTGAACTTTACAATCAAGGATTACTTAATGAATGGGATTGGATAAAGTTAGATATTGCTCTTCTAAAAGGTAGCAGAAGTGCAC
>DAJY01000033.1:0-5029 GCA_002499015.1 Euryarchaeota archaeon UBA242 | reverse complement strand
TGATGAAGAATTATAGTAAACTAATTGCAACTTTAATTGATAAAAACTTTGCAATAGCCATAGTAAGTGGTGGCTTACAACAAACAGCAAGAGATATTGCGGCCGAATTCCCAAGTGACAAAAAGTGGAGAAAACGATGGGGCGGAATTGACCGTAATACCAGTGAAAGAATTAGTTCTGGGTTTGATACAAAACTTCACGTTTTTACCAATGGATGGTTAGTTGGTAAGCAGTTGCCCGATGGAGATTCTGAGTTAGATGATTTTGGTAGATACCAAGTTCAAATGAATGGTAAAGGTGCAGTGGTTAAAATGCTTCAAAGAAGATTGGGAATTAGCAAAGATAGAACTGCATCAGTCGGTGATTCTGCCGGAGACATAGGGATGTTTGCAGAATCTAAATTAGCAATTTGTTTCAATCCTTGGGACGATAGGCCAAAAGAGCATGCAGATGTTGTTGTTGATGAAAAAGACCTTTCAATCGTGTTGGATTTAATCCTGAATACCATAAATTAGGGTTTTTATGCAAGAGTTGATAACTTTGTCACTACATAGCGTGTATCAGTGAACGGCATCGAGGACATTTTTATTTCATCATTTTGCCCGCATTGTGGATTTATGCTGGGTGAATTTGTACCTGGATTACCGTGCCCTCATTGCGGAGAGCCACTCATCTAAGATATCAAGGTGAAACTCTTCGTGAATCTCTAGGGAATGGAATTACTTCTCTAATGTGGTCTGCACCAGTTAGCCAAGAACACACTCTATCAACACCGAGTCCGAATCCTCCATGAGGGACTCCACCATAGGACCGAGTATCGATGTAAAATTGGTATGCTGCCTTATCAGTGCCTTCTTCATCAAGACGAGCAAGTAATTCTGCTTCTGACCAAGTTCTTTCACCACCACCGATTATTTCCCCATAGCCTTCAGGTGCTAATAAGTCGTGACAAAGGACATATTGTCCCTCATCTGGATCAACTCTGTGGTAGAATGGTTTTGCAATCTTTGGATAATGGGTTAGGAAGTGTGGAACGTCAAAGTCTTGAGTCAATACCTTCTCCTTTGAATAATCTAAGTCTTGGCCCCATTCGACATCAACACCCATTCCTTGCAATGTTTCAATCGCTTCATCATATCTCATTCGAGGATATGGGCTATCCGCGTATCTTGCTACCAATTCAAGGTCTCTACCAATACTTTCAAGTTCAGTTGAACGGTTTTCAAGCAGGTCACTTGCAATCTTTCTAACGACACCTTCTCCATGTGTCATTATCTCATCATTGGTTGCCCATGCAACTTCCATTTCAGCATGCCAAAATTCGGTTAAATGTCTTCTAGTGCGTGACTTTTCTGCACGGAATGAAGGAGCGATTGTGTATAATCGTTCCAATGCAGGCATTGCTGCTTCTGCATAGAGTTGCCAAGATTGAGTAAGATAAACCTTTTTTCCAAAGTATGGTACTTCGAATAAAGTTGAACCACCTTCAACTGCACCTGCAACAAAGTTAGGCGCTTGATATTCAGTAAAGTCTAGGTCTCTAAAGTAATTATGAATTGACCCAAAGACAGTGCTACGCATTTGTAACATCGCAGTCATTCTAGAAGTTCTAAGATAGAGGTGACGGTTGTCCAGTAGAAATTCAGTCTCTCCACCATCAGCTGCTTTCATTGCAGATTCGGTAATTGGGAACGGGTGTTGAGGATTTACACTACCCACAATTACGATTGAACTGGCAATCATTTCATGTCCACCATCTGCTCTTTCATCAGCATTTATTATACCAGTTATTTTTATTGATGATTCGATAAGAGCACCCTTTACTTGTTCAAATGATTCCTCACCGATGGCATCTTTCTTGACAACGCACTGAATTACTCCAGTAGAATCTCGTAATACTACGAAGCGGATTTTATTAGAACCACGGCTACGCTTTACCCAGCCCATCAATTCTACTTCTTGTCCGTCATATTTTCCGGCTTGGACATCGCCGATAAAGATGGTCTTTACCATATTCGCACCGGTTCTTCCTATATCGCCTCGTAATTCAAGTTCACCCTCTACAATACATCAATGGAAATAAAAAAACAATAGCCAAAATGGCTACTAAATGTATCATTTATAGCAAAGTGTCAAAACGAAGCCTTGTAAATTGTGACCATGCGTCAAATTGCAGTGTATGCCATAGGCGGCAATGCTCTCTCTTCCCCTTCAGGAGATGACGAGCACCAAAGTTCACATATTCTTGCTAGAGTGATGAGTGATGTTGTTGATCTATTGGAAGGTGGATGGGGCGTTATTCTCACCCATGGAAATGGACCACAAGTAGGTCATTTGCTAACAATGGATGTTGACCAAAGCCAGGGCATGGATAGTTGGGTTGCAGCAACACAGGGGATGATTGGGCACTCGTTATCGATCAATCTAGATTCTATTTTACTGAGGCGCAGAAGACCGGAGAGAACAGCAGTTGTTTTGACTAGGGTTGAAGTTAATGAGGCGGATAAAGGATTTCAGTTTCCAACTAAACCAGTAGGTCCAGTTTTATCAAATGACGTTGTTATGACTGCTGACTGGGATATTGCTGAGACTGTTAGCGGTCCGAGGAGAGTTGTTGCCAGTCCGTTACCGATGCGGGTTTTGGACCTGCAAGTTATTCAGAAATTAGTTGAACTAAAGGCTGTTGTTATTTGTGGTGGAGGTGGAGGCATTCCAGTAATCAAAAAGAAAAATCACTATGTTGGAGTCCCAGCAGTGATTGACAAAGATCGTCTTTCATCATTATTGGCTATAGAATTACAGGCAGATGCACTTATTATTTCAACAGCCATCGATTGTGTCAAAACTGGATTCGGTAGCGAATCAGAGGTCAGCCATACTCATCTAACAATAGGCCAGTGTGAGCAATTCCTTGCTGCTGGAGAATTCCCAGCTGGTTCTATGGGTCCAAAGATTGGAAGTTTGATGGAAGCATCACTGCATAACCCAAAATGCAAAGCGATATTGTGTCAACCAGGTGATGCATTGAAGGCATTGCGTGGTGAAGCAGGTACTACTATTCATCAATAAAGCGCTAGATTACTTCTAAATTTGCAAAAATTTGCAAGCGTATCTTCTTTAAGCGCATTCGTTTTAGCCAATTTGATGACTACCGAGTTGCCAACTATTGAAGCCGAAGCACACTGTGATGGACCTTGTGGTGTATATGACCCTGCAAGTGCAAGAATTGCCGCTGAAGCAGTTCAATCAATGACAAACAAAATGCTTACTCTTGAGTGCCCAGAAACTTCTGATGCACCAGCAATGGCTGCTTATCTTAACACAATGAGTAGATATGCTGCAATCAAAGAAGAAGAAGGTCACAAGTGTAAATCAGAATTACTTGTATTGTGGACAGATTTCTTCAAACCTATTCATCTAGAAGCAAACCCAACTTTACATGATACCTTTTGGAAGGCAGCAAAACTATGTTCTGCTTGTAAGGTCGAAGTCTCTGCAGTACACGCTCAACAACTAATGGATGCAATCGAAGACATTCATAATATGTTCTGGGCAGTAAAGGGAAGAGAAGTCGCTTGGGTTCGTGCATCTTGAAGCAAATAGAGGTCTAATGATGTCAGATTTCCACGTAATAATTCGTGGTGATTCAATGTGGCCAACATACTGTGATGGCGATAAACTAACCGCTAGTAATGTAAGTAAGAAAATTCTTACTGTGGGTGATATTATTGTTTCAAAGCATCCACTAAAGTCGGAAGTTATTATTGTCAAAAGAATTAAACAAATACTTGAAGATGAAAAATTATTTCTTCAAGGAGACAATCCAGATCCATTAGCAAGCGAAGATTCACATAACTTTGGACCAGTTAATGCAAACTTAGTGATTGGAATAATCAACAATTAATGACATTCCAATGGTTTGTTGGTCTGTAAGGCGGGCCTGACGGGGTTCGAACCCGCGACCGATGGATTAAGAGTCCATCGCTCTACCTGACTAAGCTACAGGCCCATGCCGCCCTCTTGCAACCCGTATTTAACCATTGACAGTGTTATTTGTTTGCTGGAGTGGGGTGTTGAATCAAGCTAGTCTTCCAACTGGATTGATATGGGTTTCCACACCATTAGCCCCAGCCAAAACTACAGCATCACACATGTTATTGAACAGTCCAACTTGAACTACTCCCGCTATGTTCAATATATCTGCTTCCATCTTTTCTGGATTGGTAATAGTGGGGCCGCAATGTGCATCAGCGATTAGATTGCCGTTATCGGTTACTACCGCGTTATCTCCTGCCATTCTACAATTGACTCTACAATCGAGTAGTCTTCCGAGTGCACGAATTGTAGCGCTACTGGAAAAAGGAGTTATTTCAATCGGAAGAGGAAATGCTCCAAGAACATCAACTCTCTTTCTATCATCCGCAACTACTACCATTGCCGAAGATTCTTGGACTACTATTTTTTCACGTAATAATGCTGCTCCGCCACCCTTGATAAGTTGGAATTTTGGGTCGTACTCATCAGCACCGTCAATTACGATATCTAATCCATCAATACTAGATAATTTAACCAGTGGAATCCCAACTTCTATTGCCAGTTTTTCAGTTGCGAGCGATGTCGGGACGCCAACGATCTCCAAACCCTCTTCAGCGATCATACGGCCTAATTCGATGACGGTATATTTTACTGTTGAACCGGTGCCAAGACCTACTTTCATACCCGTCTTTACGAATGAGCATGCCGCTATTCCTGCCTCTTTCTTTAGTTGCTCAACATCTGCCATAGGCAGAGGGTGTGGAATATAGTTCATGATGCTTTTCGCACAGTTTACAACATTTCATCATTGATAGATGACAAAAGTCTTTTCAGTCTAGTATTGATGTATCGTGATTATGGGAGCGGATATCGGTTGTAGATATGTGGCGTTCGCCCTAGTTTTCGTGTTCTTAATCTCTTCCTTTGCGGGACTAATTTCTAATCAAGATAGCAGCGACTTAGATTTACAAACTACCAAGTCTGCGTCTACTCC
>DAJY01000089.1 GCA_002499015.1 Euryarchaeota archaeon UBA242 | reverse complement strand
ATGGACTGAACATACAATTACCACAAATGTTCCAATGCAAGAAGGTTGGCATAGTCATGAAGTTGCCGTAGCAGCAGATGATGCCGGCAACCTATTCGCCTCATGGATTAGCATTGACGATATGCCTTGGATGGCATATTCTCGTGACCAAGGAGACACATGGTCAGAACCTATGATGATGGCACCGCCAGGGGTAAATGAAACGGGATTCCCTACTATTTTTGCTGGTGCAGAAGGTAGAGTCGTCGTCGGATATATCGGCGAAGGCGATGACAATGGTGGTTGGAGTGGATACATGTCGGTAATGACCGATGCATTCGCAGAAAATCCATTGATTACAACAGTTGCAGTCAATTCACCAGATGACCCACTAGACATCACCGATGATTGTGGAAATGTACGCTGTGGTGGATTTGGAGATTTCATCGACATTGAATTTGATGATGAAGGAAGACCATGGATCGCATTGTCTCACAATACAAATGGAGAAATTGGAATAGTTGGAACATTCATTACTGGACCTGCACTATTTGGAGAATTGAGGCAATTACCTAAACTCTCACCTGGTGGACCAAGTACTCTTTGAGGCGTTACTTTAACGTGAACCTATTACAAAGATGAAATTTAACAACGCTTGGAAAAAGAGAAACCATCCTAAGAGCATCCCAACGAGTGGAGCTAGTGGAGGATCTTCGCCAAATACCGTAGTGTAGAATATGATACAAGCGGCAAATCCTGCAACGAAAAATACTCTGTAGAGAATCTGTGCACCTATTCTTTTTCCTAATGAAAGTTGCTTCCATCCCTCAAAACCAAACCATAGCCAAATTAAATTGACCATTCCAGTATCGCTTTTATTGTCTTCATCCATAGCGAATCCAATTGAACTCAATGAATAACTTAATCGGACTATTTCTGAATATAAGTACGAACAACGACTGATGAAGGATTCTTGGGGGATTCACTAAACCCAAACTTGCATTGCTCGGTGATAAGCGTTTTTTTGCCAGCATCTTTACCATTGATTGTTGCCTTAGCCTTTGTTATCTTGGAAACTCGGTCAACAGCATACCATTCCTTGCGGTTATTGTTGGAACGACCATGAGTCTTTGTTCCCCAAAATATTCTCGCAAATAAAGATTCAACCGTTGCTATGAAAAACAGTGACCGACTAAATGGTATCGACCATCCTTTATTCCACTTGTATTCAAGGCTCAGTGATTCAGAATTCAAGGTCATTTCTTGGAGCCGATTATCAACTTTTATATCTTCAATCAATACTTCTTCAAAGGTATACAATGATTGTATAAAATCCGATATTTGAGCATTAGGGGCTATCAGAATTCTCTTTCCTTCACTTGTTGCCCACATCACATCGGTAAAACTTCCAAATGGAGATTCCTTCCAATCGCCGATGACAATTCTATCACCACTCTCAAAACCACAAGAAGTTATTCTGCCAGAAAAGACATCCATCTTTTTGATGTTTCTTTCTTCTCCTTTGAAAGGAGTAATCTCTCCAATCCAGGCAATTATAAAAATCAGAATAAATTGAATTACCAATCTAACTATGTGGAAAGCGCGACCATATTGAGTGTCATTCAAAGGGATGTCATTGTACCACATGTTGAAATTGGCCCAATACAATGCTACAAGCATCCAAGCGATACCAGCCGATGCCAACGCTCTCGTCCGCGGGATAATCAATAACAGTCCAAATGAGGCCTCAAAGAGGCCACTAAGCAATACCCAAAATTTGGGTGAAGGAAGGACTTCAGGAACAATAGGTTGGTACCAAGAAGGATGGATGAAATGATCAATTCCAATAAAAATGAAAGCCAAACCTAAGCCGAAGCTAAGGATTTCCCGCACATTGAACTTGACTTTCATAAGTTGCCGTAATCCACTTTAGAGATAAAGTAATGTTAATTGGCATAGGAAGTTATTTTCATTAGTAAGTATCTACTGATTAATGTGTTAATTGATTTAGATGGCTCGGTTGTAAAGGGGAACTGCTAAGAACAAAATGGATACACCGGCAAATGAGGCAATAGCATGAAACTTAGAATTCATCAATTTCTTTCAAAATGCGGTGAGTTTTCATCTAAAGGAGATGTCAAGCAAGCCATTTGGAGTGGTGACATCACTGTCAATGATTCTATTGTCAAGCATATTGCCTATGAATTCAATCCTGCAACCCGTACTGTGAAGTACCGTGGAAAGAAATTATTTCTCCCTTCCGATGATGTTTATTTCCTCCTCAACAAACCTTCAGGATGTATTTGCTCTCGCCTCAATTCACAAGAACAAGAACATCACAAAGCCTCTGTCTATGAGATTTTCAGGGACGAAGTAGAACCATCTGTCTACGAATCACTGATCACTGTAGGCAGACTAGATGAAGAAACAACTGGCTTGCTTTTGGTTACTACGGATGGAAAATTAGTCCATTCTGTAACCGACCCGGATAAGAAAATTAAGAAAACCTATCGAGTGGAGACTGAGGAGGAGATTACTGAAGTTCAACTTGAGTCAATTCGACAAGGTGTTGATGTATCCGTCACTGAATACGGTTCATTAGAAGAGTTTCAAACTCGGCCTGCAACCATCGATTTAGAACATTCAACATGTGCTATTTTGACCATAGATGAAGGAAAGAAAAGGCAAATCCGGAGAATGTTCACGACTCTTGGAAACCATGTTACTAATTTACACCGATTATCAACCGAGAAGATGGTATTGAAAGACTACGATCTTGAACCCGGCCAGTTTTGCACTCTCACACGTGAAGAAATAGACCGAATATTGTTCTCTTGATTTACAACTCTTCACACATCAATCTTACTCGAGTGTGAAATTATTTGAGTTATATTTTCGGGAGAGATTGTATCGACCCCTCTTAAGAGAATGGTTTTGCTGACATGGTCTATCAAAAACCAATGAATAGATTTGTCGTTGGCTATGCCCAACTTCTCTCTGAATGCTTGTTTATCAATGTAAACGGTGACCGTTCTTTGACGAATATGTCGATCTCTAATCACCGCTCTCATCAACGTATCAAGGCGAATCTGGCGAAACCTTGTCGAACGTTGAATCACCGGTATTTCAATAATTGAATGAGTGCGGTCAAGTTTATTTTCTTCGAGAATTGTAATTGCATCATCAACAATTCCCTGTTGCCACTGTTGGAACGCAACTATCACAAGGAGATTCTTCTCGCCATAATCATCGGGAATGGTCAAAGTTTCTTTGTTGAGGTTTCTCCCTGTGACGGACGGGAATAGTTCGGACATAATGGATACTTCCAGTTTTTTCACTTAATGATTTGTCACAGCCCAAGGCCGAATCATAACCCAATACCATTGGTATTGTTCAATGACTTTGTAATGGGTGTTCGGATATACCAATTACTAATGAAAATAGAAAACAAGAACCATAGTTTGATAAATCCGTCCACCGTGAACAAACACATCAGGCTTTTGGTGAATTGAAATGAACAAAAAAATCTCATCTTTCCTCGCTATTCTTTTTTCTGTAAGTATTCTATCTGGTTGTATCGGACCCGAAATGGAAATGGTTGATGATTCAATTGAATTTTGTACTGAAGGTAATATCCCCGAATGGCATGTGGGTTGTGAATTACCAAGTTTTGATTTTATTGATCAAAACGGAACTCATTGGAATGAATCTTCTGCAAATGATAGTGGGCGTTGGGTTGCCTATTTTTCTGCATCTTGGTGCACGCATTGTAAGCCAACAATAGATGCACTTGACCAATCTATTATGCCAAATCATTTACTCGTTCTCAACAAACAAGCAGGTAACGATAGTTCGAATATGACCAAATGGAAACTTATGATAGAGGGTGAACTTAATCGCTCGGTAGACCGTCCATTTTTACACGCACCATTTTTGTCAGAAAATTTGTCTGTTTCTTCAATTCCACATATATTATTAATAGAAAATAATACTATTATTTCTGCCCGAATCGGATTGTGGAATAGCCCACATGAGATGAGCATGTGGTTCAATGCGACCGCTCCTCAATCAGGATATACCCAATCCATGAATTCAAATATGTCTGGAATGGACTGATTGTGAAATAATTTACAAGAACGGTCGGTTGATGTAATATTCGTATGAGATGGTGAGTGGGTAGCGTCTGAAAGGGGCACTGATAGCCCATTGATTCGTCTGTTTATCGTTAGTCAGGGTCATCTATTCGCTCTTAATTTCCCATGGTCCGGAACGGGTCTGCATCTCCAAGGCTTCCTTAAGATGGGCTTGAAATTTGGAACGAGGCCAAAGTCTAGCGCCGAACCTCTCTTTCCATGCGGCGCTCGTTTGACAGTCAAACAACTCAATCCCCCATTCTTTGAGGGTGCGAACCAAATAGACGAAAGCAACCTTTCCGGCGTTATCCTCCGAGTTGAACATAGACTCTGCGAAGAAAACTCCTCCTAGGGATATGCCGTAAATCCCTCCAACAAGTTCCCCCTCCCTCCAAGCTTCGCAACTGTGGGCGAACCCCTGTTCGTGCAGTTTGGTGTATGCCTCGATGATTGTATCATCAATCCAAGTCCCCCCCGAGCGACTATCGTTTATGTCTGTCACTGCACAATTTCGTACCACACTATTGAAGGCTCGATCAAGTGTTATCTTCAGAGATGAGCGGGAGAGAACTCGGCGCATAGTTGCCCCCACATGCAACTCGGAGGTGAGTAAAACCATTCGTTTTCTAGGTGCATACCACTCAATCTCTGGATTGACCTCCCAGGGAAAGACTCCACATTTGTAGGCATCTATGAGGAGTTCCGGAGAGAGGACGCCACCTTTGGCGATCCACCCCTCATCAAACTCGTCAACGACGGCTTCCACCCCGGATCGCTCGATCCAGTTGTCGATGGACTCTTCTCCAGTTCCTACCTCCGCCATATGTTCTTATGCGTTTCCGCCACTTTAGAAATTAACGGTATTACGGGACAGACGAAAGGGGCCCCATTCGATTACCGGCGAGCGGATGGATACCGTTCGTATTGATGGTATACTAAGGGGTCCCTTGTTATTTTGTCAATTTGAACTTCATTCCTCTTCAGATTTTTGTTTGTCAAATTTGGCTTTCATTGTTGGATTTTTTTTAGTCAATTTCTTTATAGTAAGGTCTTGGGCTTTGTCATTTGCCAATCTATATTGCCTACCTGTTGTGGTTAAACTCTTTTTTACCATCTCCAACTTCGTTATAGAATCATCAATTTGTTTTATTGCTTTGTCAAAATGAGTCTGGGCGGAAAGGTAGTTCTTCCCAAATTTATCTTGGAAATCTAATAAATCATTTTCGAAATTCTCTATGTCTATATTTTGAGATTTATATATTGCCAATTCATTTCTAATTTGTAATGATTTTCGTGCTTCGTTTCTTATCAAAGTAAGTATTGGTATGAAATTCTGAGGCCTTACAACATACATTTTTTCATATTTGTGAGACTTGTCAACAATTCCGCTATTATACAGGTCATTTTCCATTTCTAGCATCGATACAAGAACTGCATACTCACATTTTTTCTTAATGCGATCTCTATCCAACTTCGCGAGGTGGTCTTCATTTTTTTTCCCTGTTGTTTCATCCATCTTATCTTTCATTTCAAACATGATGGAAATAAATTCTGTACCATTTGAATCCGCTTCGCGGAAGATGTAGTCTCCTTTGGTTCCTTTTGCTTCATCGCCTTCTTTTACACTTTCATTGTCTTTTTCAAAAGAGGCCCCCGGAAATGCACTAGCCCTCAAAGTATTGAATTGGTTTTCGCACCACTGTTCTAGTTTTTCGCCTATTTCTTTGACGGACATTTTTAGTTTCATGTCCTTTATTCTAGATATTACATCGTCTTTCAAATCGATAATATCTTGTTTGGATTTAAGTTCCTTTTGATGGGATTCATTTCGGGTTTTTTCAATCAATTTATTCGCTGTTTCTTCTGAACTAATCTGGTTTTCAAGTTCTACGATCCTCTTTTCGAGGGGTGATTTTGCTTCATTTACTTCCAACTTGTTTTTTATTTCAGCAGATTCTACTTCATTTTTTAGTCTCTGAATCTGCTTATCTTTATCTGCAGATTCTTTCGTTTTTTCTTCGGCAACTTCTTTTTTTGCTAGTTCAATTTGCATTTTGTGTTTTTCTTGCTCGGCCTCTAATCTGGCGTGAAGCTCACTTTCGAATTCTGAGTCTTTAATCTGTTTTTGAATATCTGCGTATCCTGCTGCATCCATTTTAAAAATTTCTTTGCAGTGCGGGCATTTAACTTCCTTCATACATTGAGTACAATGGAGGGGTATAAAATACTGTGCACTTATACCTGTTTTTGAATGTGCGCAAAGAGTTCATCCAATACCCTTGGCAATCATATGAGAATGCGATGGGTTGCAGTGGGTTGCTGCTAAGGCTAGCCACTGCTCAGCATTTGCAAATCAAAGGCTTTCGATTACCAGTGCGATTCCTTGACCGCCACCAATACAGGCTGTAGCAACTCCATATTTGCCACCACTACGCTGTAATTCATATGCAAGTGTTAGAGCAAGACGAGTTCCTGTTGCCGCTAATGGATGACCAAGGCCAACAGCACCACCATTGACATTCACTTTGTTAACATCGATTCCTAAGTCTTTGATACAGGCCACTGCTTGTCCTGCAAAGGCCTCATTAATCTCCCAGCGGTCAATAACATCAACACTCAATCCAGCCTTTTTAAGAGCCTTTAGAGATGAAGGAACTGGCCCATATGCCATTATTGCTGGTTCTAGGCCAACGATTCCCCAAGAAACAATACGGGCCAGTGGTGAATCGCCATCCGCTTTAGCTTGAGTTGCTGATTTGATTACAACCGCTGCTGCACCATCAACAATCCCTGAAGCATTACCTGCTGTTACGAATGATTCAGGGCCAAATGCCGTAGGTAACTTAGCCAATGACTCACTAGTACACCCTGAAACAACGTGATCTTCGTCTTTGTGAGTAATTACTATATCTCCTCTTCTTGATTTGATAGTTACAGGAACAATTTCTTGCTCAAACAAACCTTGCTCAATCGATTTTGTTATTCGAGCGTGAGAGAGGGCTGCATATTGATCAATTTCCTCTCTTGTCACACCTTTTCTATTACAAATTTCATCAGATGTTTGAGCCATATACATTCCACAGGTCAAATCTTGTAAGTTTGTCATCATATAATCTTCAACCGCAGGTGAGCGACCTAGTTTCCATCCATCTCTTGCACCGCGAAGTACATGAGGTGCTTGGGATAAGTTTTCCATTCCACCAGCAACAACTGTATTAGCATCTCCAAGCATTATCATCTGTGCCCCTGTAATTATTGATTGGACTCCAGAACCACAGATTCGTGATAGAGTTAACATAGGAACTTCTTGAGGTATTCCTCCTTGCAAACCTGCATGACGTGAACCATAAATCGACTGAGCGCAGGTTTGTAGGGCATATCCCATGACCACATGGTCAACACTCGCTGGGTCTGTTCCAGTCTTTTCTAAAGCACCAGCAATTGCGATTCCACCGAGTTGTTGTGCGCTGAGACTCTTCAGTAAGCCCCCTGGCTTACCATCGCCTCTCTTTCCTCCAACCCATTCGCAGAAGGGAGTGCGAGCCCCGCCGATAATTACAACATCTTCACTCATTAAACTGGCCGAGAAGGGGTTAGGTCAAAAACTCAACCTATGACAATAATACTCACTAAGAGGATAGAGATTGGTAATTTATTCATTATCACTTTCTCTACCAGGAAAGTTTTCTGGCTTTGATTGCCAAATCATCCAAGTTCCAGTTGCAGTTGCGATTAATCTTCCAGACTGTGTTCTAATTTCACCACAAAGGTGAGCGACATTTCGTCCTCTGCGCGTAACAGAGCCTACTGCTTCCAATCTCTCACCGACTCTTCCAGCATCAATAAATGAAACATTTAGTTGAGTCGTAGCACACCATTCTTCCTTTAACAAACCAGATACTAATGCACCACCGCAAGCCATATCCAGCATTATTGTGAATAGGCCTCCATGTGCAACTCCACCTTTGTTACAATGGAATTCTTCAACATTGACTAAGACACTACAGTGACCCGGAGACCATTGACCTCTTTCAATAGATAATGATTTTGCCATACCCGATAAATTCGGAGCTTGTGAGAAAATATCTTCTGCCATAACTACACCTCAACAAGTGATTCAATTTCAACTCACTGGGCAATAATACCTACAACTTTGACCAGTATTCTTTTATTGCGCATTCCATCGAACTCTGCATAATGGATTTGTTCCCAAGTTCCTAAGTGTAATTGACCATTTTTTACCGCCATTGTGACTTGTTGACCGAGAAGTTGCCGCTTTAGATGGGCATCGCCATTATCTTCTCCAGTCTGATGATGATGATATTCTTCTCCAGTTTTACCGTCCGCTCCATAAAATGGTGCCAATTTCCCTAACCAATTCATAATGTCATGATGTAAGCCAGATTCAAGATCATTAACATAACACGATGCTGTAATATGCATTGGATTAACCAATACGATACCATCGGTGATTCCAGATTGTTTTATGACATTCTGCACATCTTGGGTGATGCACATTATCTCATATCTTTTGTCTGTGTTGATCCATAATTCTTCAACATACGTCGCTGCAGTCCCTGTTACTAAAGTTCCCATATTAATGAAAAATCAGCGACGATTGATGATATTTTCCGTAGTCAATTATGATGATGAGAACAAACTTGAATCGTCTAATCCGCCATTGGCTGACATAAGTGGAATCGCAACAATCAATCCGCATATTCCATAACAGACTGCTACAGCTGCAATAAACGCAGCACCAATAAACGCCAAAACTCCTTGACTGGCATCGTATTCTTCCTGTGTTATGCCGCCATTATCAAGTTCCTCTTCCATAAGATCATCCAAAACTAAAGTAGATGCTGATGCAGTGATAAAACCAACTAATACTGTTATTAGGACTAATTGAACACCTCTTCTTTCATAATTTGTCATCCAATAACCACCTAAAACAGAAGCACTACTTGATGCAATTCCAACTATTGCAAATACAAGTGGAATCACCATTGAAGAATATGACTGTGCGCTAAATATTTCGCTAATCCCGCCAAGTACTCCGAAGCAGCCTGAAATAATTATCAATACTCCAATGACTTTTGCAGCACTGGAAGGTTGTTGCACCATTATTACTTGACCAGGAATTATGCCTGGGTGACCGAGGACTGAAGGTTCTGCACTTACATTCCCCATCATTACTGCTTCAGGTTGCTTGTGGTCCGGTTGTTGTCCTCCCCATGGGTCTGGTTGCATATTACAATGTAAAGTAATTCAGCATTTAATACTCGTACATAAATAAAATACTGATAATGATAAATTTTTATTGGTGGTGGTGTTGAAGAGGTAGGGCTGCTTGGATTGTAATGGGGGAGAATGTTATGGTTGACATCTTAGTTGTTTACAAGAAGAACTTTGAAGCAGTTCATGATGAAAGCCTCAATCAAATTAGTAGTGTTTTAGATGAACTCAGCCATGTGAGAGGCTTGAGGGTTGACATACGAGCAAGAGAACGAGTTCGTCGTGCTGACTTCATTGGACGTGATCTGGTAATTGT
>DAJY01000092.1:878-6330 GCA_002499015.1 Euryarchaeota archaeon UBA242 | reverse complement strand
CCGCCTAAGTTCAGGCTGTTGGTTAGGAAACCACCGTTGATTGGGTCTGCTGCGCCAAAGGATACGTTAACGAAGTCTTCAGCAGTCATTGTACCAGTACCACCAAGGAGAATCATTGGAAGAGAGGATGCGCTTGTCAGCCATCCACCAACCCATGTTGCGACTGTGCCGTATTGTGTAGCATCAAGACCGTAGGTTGCCATTGCTGTGGCTGAGTCCATGCCTGCAAATGCTGCAATACCGAATGATGTTCCTTCAACGTTGGTTGCAAGAATACCTGTTGGTGTTGCAGTTCCCTGTCCACCAAAGAGAAGGCCCATTGCAACTGTGTTGTCGATATCAACACCAAGATAGTTCATCATTCGTGCTGAAGCATTGACTGCCATAGGGTCTTCGTACCAATTATCATCGGCTCCACCGTGAGTCATTGAGAATGTTCCTCCAACACCGAAACATACCGCAAAGTCTGTTGCGATTGTAGCGTTGATGTCAGCGGATGCATAGCCCCAGATACTTGCTCTTTGCATTGTTCCAACGTTTGCAAAGCCATTTGCTGCATCAGCCATGACTTCACCATAAGTTGCTGTAGCGAAAGCGTTACAGTGACCAGCAAAGATGAGAACGCCCTGCGTGCTGGTAAGTGAAGCATCTTCACCTGTTGGCATCATTGCGGAGTCAAAGGCGTAGGAGAGGTCACCAATAGATCCGCTACCTGCAAATGTGATTTCTGACTCGTTTCCTGGTCCACCTGCCATCATTAATTGAATCCCTTGGATTGCTTGAGTATAGGTAAACATTTCTTCGTTCCCGGTCAAATTGTTCATTTGTGAACCGTTAATGGAAGCAAAGTATGCATCATATGCATTATACCAGCCCATTCCGAGCATCATTGATGCGTTTGCAGCATCGACTGGTGCTCCTGCGGTCATTGCGCCCATTTGGATACCACCGTAAGAAGTTGCAATTCCGTCTGCAGTTGCTTTTCCAGCGGAGAAGGATTCCATCTCCTTACCAATTGCACCAGCAGCGAATCCGGCCTTTGTCAAGTCCATTATTCCATTAATTGCAAGTCCAGTTGCACCGATCACCTGTGGTTGGAATCCAATATTTATTTGAGTTACAGGAGTGTCACAAGGCATTACACTTTCTGCAGCGCATTGGTGTGACTTGACTTGAGTATAGGTCATGGTGCCATTTGTTTTATCATAGCCAGTAAGGGTATTGGTTTTGGTAATATCATAAGTAAATGGACCAATCTCTTTGTAGGCCGGTTCTGAACCGTTGGCCAATATTTCATCAAGATTGGTTATTGTCCAAGCGGAATAGTCGCGCTGGGAAGTAGAAACTGCCCAATCGGGCTCTGCTTCTGTACAATCATCGTTTGCACATGCTGTATCTTTTGTGTAGGTCGCAAATGTTTCGTCTACTGCATCTTGGACTCCACCAGTCGATAGTGGAGCCAAAACTGCGAGGTTTAGAACAAGAAATATTAGGCCGGCTGCAAGCATTGTCTTATCTGATTTTAGAAGTGACATGGTTTAAGGTGACTACTATGCCGTATAGTCATTGCTCTAAATGAATAAATGATTTAGCAGGTCTATCCACTAATGATAGAAGCGGTTTTGTCAAAAACAAACAAAGTCAGGGCTGGCTATGTCGGGCGATGCTACGGGAATGACAGCCCCGGATGGTTGGCCAGGACAATTGTGGCTTGAAGGACGAACAATAATTCATCTAAAACAAGAGCAGGAACGCCCAACACACATGCCAAGAGGGCCTGCTAAGAATACAGGACAGGGTTTTCTTAACCCTGCCATGGCTCCAGCTCGCACTCGTTCAGTTCTTCTTTTAGCAGACGCATTAGAGAATGATTGGTTAGTGACTGGAGAAAAACCAATTCGAGTGTTAGACGCTCTTTGTGCAACTGGTGTGAGGGTACGTCGTTGGCGCAATGAAATACCTGCCAATCTGCAACAACGGTTGAGAATTAGTGCAAATGATTTGGATGAGTTCGCATTGAATTGGACTAGAATCTCTCACATCACTCACCCTCCTGAAGTAATAGTAGAACAAGAATTTGAAGATGATAGGCATAACAGGATTCCGAGTGGAGAAATAATCAACGGAATACATATTCAACAATTAGATGCGCGTGTAGCGATGATGGAATCTGCTTTCCAATGGGTTGATTTAGATCCTTTCGGCTCTCCGGTAAGTTTCCTTGACTCCGCACTTCAATGCCTATCTCGCAGTGGTGTTCTTGAGGTCACTGCCACCGATACTGCTGCATTAACTGGTTCATCCCCCTCTAGTATGGCGCGAAGATACGGCGCTAAAGGACTGGTTGATATCTATGCTCATGATGATGCGGTGAGAATCTTGCTCGGTTTAATCGCTACTTCTGCAGCGCGTCTCGACAAAAAGATAAAACCGATTCTAGCATTATTTGATGGCCATCATGTGCGTGTTTCTGTCCAATTAAAAACAAGTAAAGAAGGTGCCAGTGAAATCACACAAAATATGGGTTGGAGAGTACGTGGTGAAGATGAGCCATACCGATTTGTCACTCATCCAAATACTGACCAATTAGAAAATGCAAGCGGCCCTATGTGGATTGGTCCATTGTGGGATGCTGAAATCGCAGGAAGAATGAGTGAAGAAAAGGCTATTCAAATGTGTAGCCCATCTCTGGCTCAATTACAACAAATGCGTGCAAGTGGTCTAGTCTGGGATGATGAAGACATTGAATATTCACAGCGCGAACTTCGTAGAAGTGTGCGCTATATTGCTGATGCTGCAGATTTAATGTCAAGGGATCATCTATTGATAAATCTTGACTCTTTACCAAAATGGGCTGGAACTGGCGGCGCTCCTAAGATGGAGAAAATTATAGCCGCTTTACAACAACTAAACTTTGCTGCTGCAAGATTACCTGATTTGGAACCTGTTTTCGTTACCGATGCTGCATTCGCAGATGTAATAAAAATTGTACAACAACTGTGGACATCTAATAATTGATTCAATTGAAAGAAGGATCTCTTGTATCTTCATTAGTTGAAGGTGGATAATATCCTTGCTCATCTGATTCACCTTTACCTGTTTGACCTGGCCCCGGAATCAGTGACATGGAATTTTCAAAGGTTTCTCTAACGCTTTCTTCAACCGCTCTAGCGTTTTCTAATAATTCTGTTAGTGGAATATCTAGGCCTGTTAAATCACTAACTGCCTCAACGGCAAGAGCTGCTGCTCTTGCATCTGGATACATTGGAGATGCTTCCGCCAATAATGCGGTTACATCAATTCCTAAACGGTCGCCTTCTCCCAATAAAAACCCTGTAATCCCTGCAACAATTCCTTGTTGAATTGGTTCAATTCCTGCCACTCGTAGTCTTTCTCTTGCTGCTTCTGATGAACCGACTCCAAATAATTCACCTGATGTGATTTCTTTATCTGGGCGTGTTAGTCCATCAATAATAATCAATTTATCAAATCCACCACGAGTAAACCATTCAATAACGGTGCTAGCAAACATGATGTCCTTTTCATTCTTAAATTGTATCTCAGAAGTAAAAACTCCAACGGATTGGCCTTGATAGACCCTTACTGGATGTTTCGGGATTTCGTTATGAATCAATGCTACTGCTGGGAAATCAGCATGCATAACCGTTCCTAATTGTTTTAATTTCAGACTTGAAATAATGTGACTTGTTGCTATCACACCAACCATTCCAGCAGTTGTAAATCCACAGATTGCGACTCCACCAGTACGTGGGTCTGCGCCATCGTGAAGGACGAGAGAGTATGCCGGCATTCCACTATCCATACTCTCCACCTCAAACAGCCGTCGTACATCATGGCCAAAAGTTCTGCGCTAGTCTTGCCACTCAGCCCAGTCTTGCCAACCTTGCTCGCGGTACCACCAAACTCCAACTTCATCTTCGTACCATTCTGTACCGTTTTCATCAACTGTGATTCCATCCGAAGACTGTTCGGTTTGTTCTATTTCCTCAACCTCGGAATAGTATTCATTACCGCCATCTGCTTCATCAAATAATTGTGAAGAAAAACCTGCTGGTGCATCTTCTTCGATAATAGTCCCCTCTGCTTTCAACTCATCAAGAGTTTTGTTTGTCTTTGGAACAACGGACTTAGATGGTTTCTGAGTGGTTGGGGGTGCTTCGTCTTCAACCCAGTCTTCATCTTCGGAATCAAAGTCTTCATCTTTCGGCCTGAACACTACCACTGCACCTACTATGATTGCAAGAACTATGAACGCTCCAATTCCGATGAATAATGGAGTATTACTCTTAGTCGTAGCCGGTGTAGTATTGTTAGTATCTATGCCTGAATTATCAATGATTTCAGGTTCCAAATACCAATTGAATTCGCCACTATCAGTACTATCTAGATTCCACTCGGTAGCAGTTGAATCTATTGTATAAGGTACTCCCATGTTTCCAAAGAAGAGACCGGTGGAAGGCCCATTTCTAGTAATTGAGAAGGTCATTGTTGTAGATTCATTTGCCGCAATTATGTAGGTATATGTTGAACTAGTAAATTCGATAGCTACTTGATCTCCTAAAAGGACTTCAACGCTTACTTCGAAAGGATTCGGATTAGATAATGTGCATATCAATGAAGTGTCGGTTGCATTTTTCTCCCATAAATAATTCTGTATCGGACAGGTTAAAGTTGTCGAACTAATAGTTGTAGGTTGCCAAGTATCTGTATTGTTTTGCGTCTCGTTTCCTGTTTCATTAGTTTCAATGGTATCGTCGACCCAGGCTAGGAAAGTGATGGTGAAATTATCATTATCATTATCTAACCAAGAAAATGTATTCAGTGTCCAAACCCTCAATACTGTATTTTCTACTGTGAAGCCACTGATTACTATTTCTCCGCCCTTAACCTCTTCAGTTCCAGATGAAGTCAAATCTCCATCTACTGTGCTAATCTGCCAAGCGTATTGAACACCTTCTAACAAAAATTGTTGTTCTACCGTTGAAGAGTCAACTGTTATGATTGTTGAAAATGAATTATTCTCATCTAATTGAATAGTGCTATCCGCTATAACAATTGAATGTACTTTAGCACTAATGGTCTGATTTAATGTTGAATTGCTAATTGGTTGAAGGAGAATGTTGTCGCTGGACCCTTCATAGCCTGCAGTGAATTGAATATCGCCAACCATGCCGAACATAACACTAGATAATTCACTTAATTCGGCTACCGAAATTGCCAGCCAATTTCCATTTTCATCAGTAGTCCCAGTAAAAATTTTTGTGTATAGAGGATGTTCCATCTTTACCCATAATTGTTCATCCTCTATTGGGAGTCCATCTGCCATCAAATTCAAATTAATATTCAATGGTCCTGATGCTTCAAGATGCATTTGTTGTTGATGAGTACTAGCGGAAATGTTCCATGTTAGGTCTGCTGGACGAATAGTATC
>DAJY01000092.1:0-713 GCA_002499015.1 Euryarchaeota archaeon UBA242 | reverse complement strand
TATCCAATAACTGAAACCCAATATGCAGTGCCATCTACCAATTGTGAATCTAATGCACAGCAACTAACTGTTGCGCTTAATATATCTGGAGTTGTATCTCCTGAATAGGAAGCAAGACCAATGGTTGAGGAAAGATTAGATGTGGTCATTGTGTTAATATAAATTCTGTATTGTGTGATTGTATCGTCGCCAGCAAGCCATGCAATATCCAAAGATCCACCTCCATCATTTGGTGTATCTTGGGCCGTTATTCCTGTGATTGTTGAAGGCGGAGATGGATAAGGTATTGTCACAGAAACTATTGCCGATAGATTACTAGTTACTCCATAGGTGTGTAAAGAACGAACTGCGTAATCATAAGTTGCGCCATATGTAATGGAAGAGTCCATAGTGAGGTTAAGTGGGGTATTTGAAAAGACTGTGTTAAGATCGATTTGGTTTCCATTGTCTACTCTAAACATTTCAAACTCTACTAAATCAAGTCCAAAATCAGCAGTATCTTGCCATTTGAGGACTACTAATTCTGAAGTTAATTGGTCGAGAACCATAATTGGAGTTGGTGGCAATGCTAAATTGGGCGCACCATCTTGGTATTCAGCTGCAAGATTCAAAATTGTGAAATTACCTGCCAATGTTGAATTGAATGCTAGTGGGACATTGATTATTCCCACCCCTCCTGTTTGTCTTTGATTGAATACATTTGTTAAATTTCC
>DAJY01000083.1:9770-11231 GCA_002499015.1 Euryarchaeota archaeon UBA242 | reverse complement strand
CGATGTATTCCTTTGGGCCTTTGACCCTGCAACAAAGAAGGATATGGATAATGATGGCATTCCTGATATTAATGACAATTGTCCTTCCGATTCAAACCCTACACAAGCAAATACTGATTTTGATAGTCAAGGAGATGCATGTGATTCAGATGATGATAATGATGGTCTGACAGATAATTTCCCTGACAATTGCCCTCGTGGTGGTGAATATAATTGGACTAGTACTCAAGACACTACCAACCCATCCGCTTCAACCGATTGGGATAATGATGGATGCAAGGATGATACTGAGGATTTAGATGATGATAATGATCTCATCGTTGATACAAATGACTTGTGTCCATGGACTGGATATAATCCACCTAGACCAACTTGGGTTTCCGACCAGGCAACAGATGTAGATGGTGATGGCTGCCGTGACAGCGATGAAGATTTAGATGACGATGCTGACTCAGTTGACGACGTATTGGATGATTGCCCAACTGTAGCAGGAAACTCAACACTTGGCCAACAAGGCTGTGTCGACCAAGATGGTGACGGCTGGTCTGACTTATTCGATGACTGTCCTACACAAGCAGGTAACTCTACATTAGGTGGCAAGAATGCTTGTTTGGATACTGATGCAGATGGTTGGGCTGATGTCGATGATGCATTCCCTAATGAAATCTCTCAATGGGATGATACAGATGGAGATGGATATGGTGATAATTCACAAGGTGTATCCGCAGATGATTGTCCTAGTATGGCAGGAACTTCAAATGAAGACCGCTTAGGCTGCTTTGATGCAGATGAAGATGGATATTCAGATGCAGACTCATTTTGGACCACAGAAGACGGCGCTGATGCATTTTCTAATGACCCAGCCCAATGGTCAGATTATGATGAAGATGGATTTGGTGATAACTGGGCAAATATGAGTTGGGATGATAGAAACCCATCTTGGCCAGGTCAGTATCATGCAGATGCAACTGGGCAGGATTATTGCCCTATTCTTTCTGGAACTTCAACTGAAGGAGGATTCCTCGGTTGCCAAGATTCAGATGATGATGGCTGGTATGATGTAATTGATGACCTACCACAAGAAACCACACAATGGGTTGATTCCGATGGTGATGGATTTGGTGAGAATGCGGAAGGTAATGAGCCAGATGCTTGTCCTTCTGAATTTGGAAATTCAACTGTAGACCGCTTTGGTTGCGAAGATTCAGATGGAGATGGGCGTTCAGACCCTAACTTTGATTGGAGTCCAGCACAAGGAGCAGATGCAATAATTTTCGTCAATGACCCAACACAATGGGCCGATTCAGATTCAGATACATTTGGTGATAACGCAGAAGGAACCAAGGGTGATAATTGTCCTAACGTATTTGGTATGTCGGAGACAGATCGTTCCGGATGTCCAGATTCTGATGGAGATTACCTCTCTAATCCTGATGCTGATTGGACTATTGAAATGGGTGC
>DAJY01000083.1:437-9528 GCA_002499015.1 Euryarchaeota archaeon UBA242 | reverse complement strand
TGGATGGTCAAACCCAAGTGAAGATTGGACTATTGAAATGGGTGCAGATGCGTATCCTGACGATGCCGCTCGCTGGGTAAAGGAAGCCTCTAATGGTGGAAGTTCAACAGCCGCAATTTCAACAGGCGTCATTGCAGGTGGAATCTCTGTGGTACTGATCATTATTGGTGCAATCGCATTTGTTATGCTCAGGAGAAAGCCAGAAGAAGTTCAAGACAAATCTTGGATAGCAGGCTCGCCTATGCCAGAGATGCCTAATATGGGTGCTCAGCCAACTCAAGCGGTTGCAATGCCTGATTTCTCTGCACAGCCAACTCAAGCGGTTGCACAACAGTACGTTGCACCGGTTGCTATAGCGCCAGCAGTAGTTGCTCAACCTCAACCCGTTGTACAACCAGACCCGGCTCGTGATTATTACAATGATTTAGTCGCTAAAGGATATCCAGCTGCAGATGCAATGGCATATACAAGACAGTATTATCCTACATTCCAGGCTTGATGCACCCCTTGAATACGTATGCGTATCTAACGGCACCGTTGTGTACATCATCTCTGCTGAGAATTGTATTCGATTAGGGTGATTCTAGACTATTTCAAGAATAACTGCATCATTCTTATGAAATAACTGCATATCCCACCGTTAGCAATATGAGGTACCATCAATAGGGCCAAGCATGAAGTCGCAGGCAATCGTGTTAGTCCTGCTCCTTTGTCTATCGCTATTTCCTCTTGAAAGCAGCCTTCAAGATGAAGATAATGCACTTTCTTCGCAACTTGATGCCAAGATTTCTGCAGTAACGCCGAACAATGAAATTTCAATTATTTCAACTTATTCACAAGCAGTACAATCGTCACTCGCTCGAGTTAGTGATTTGTCACAATACACTGATGAGACTCTGTCAAATGTTACTTCATGGGTCGCTATTAGCCGTATTCCTGTCGGTTTGGAATTACCACAACTCGAAGGTGCATGGCTGATGGAACTCGGGAATAATGGCAAATTCATCGTTGAAGGAATGCAACAACAAGGAATCATTGAGGTAGCCTATCCATTACTAGAATATCAGCAAATACCACGCTGGGTACCAAACGATCCGAAGTTTTCAGACCAATGGCACTTAGAAAATACTGGACAATCAGGTGGGACGATAGGTGAAGATGCTAATTTGAGCGGGGCATGGAATAGTTACCAAGGAGCAGGTGTTGTTATTGGAATCGTTGATGACGGATTAGATTGGAATCATCCTGACCTTGATGATTACTATCAATCATCATTGGATTACGATTTCTGTGGCGATGATGATGACCCTACCCCTTCGTCCTCAGATGCACATGGAACAGCCGCAGCAGGTGTCGCTGCTGCAGTTGGTAACAATAGTTTAGGCGTATCAGGTGCAGCTCCACAAGCAGGACTAGCAGGATTGCAATTGATTTCATGCAGTACTACTGATATCCGAGAAGCAAATGCATTGAGTCACGAACGGCAATCGATTGATATTTATTCAAACTCTTGGGGTCCTAGTGATAACGGTATGACATTGAAAGGTCCAGAACCATTGATGTTGGCTGCAATGGAGGCTGGTGCTCAAAGCGGCCGTGGTGGTTTGGGAAGCATCATCACATGGGCTGCAGGAAATGGTCTGGACAATGATGACGATTCTAATTATGACGGATATGCTAACCTCCGTTATACAATAGCAGTCACTGCTGTAACCTACAAAGGTGAACAATCATATTACGCTGAACCAGGCGCTAACATTCTTGTAGCTGCACCATCAAACGGTGATGGTGAAGCAATTACAACAACTGATATTGAGGGTTCAGGTGGCTATTCATCCACCGATTATACCGATACATTTGGTGGCACATCATCGGCTACTCCACTAGTATCAGGTGTGATTGCACTGATGCTTGAAGCAAATCCGAATCTTTCGTGGCGAGATGTACAACATGTGCTAGTCGAAACATCTCGTAAAAATGATGCAAGTGATTCATCATGGACCACCAACGGAAATGGACATCTAGTCAGTCACAAATATGGATTCGGTGTGGTGGATGCATCAGCAGCCGTAGCACTTGCTGCGCAATGGACGGCGGTTGAGACGGAAGTCAACATTTCGTCCGGAATGCAAACCGTCAACATAGATATCCCTGATAATTCTGGCTATCCAGTCAATGTATCGGTCAACATTACAGAACCACTTCATCTAGAAAACATCGATATCTTTGTTGATATTGATCACACCTTTAGAGGTGATTTGGAAATAATCCTTACCTCTCCTTCAGGCATGCAAAGTGTTCTCTCAGAAAAGCATGGAGATGCCAATAATAATTATGCAGACTGGCGTTTTTCAACCGTTCAACATTGGGGTGAAGAGAGTCGTGGCGAATGGACCTTGAGTTTGGAAGACCAAGGCAACAACGATGTCGGTACTTTGAATGAATGGGGCTTGGTGATGTATGGTACTGAACGAGATATTGATTCAGATGGAGATTTACTCACTGATAGGAACGAAACGGATGTCTATATGACAGACCCTCACGACCCTGATAGCGATGATGACCTTCTTTCCGATGGTTATGAAGTAATGAACTCCTCTACTAATCCAAATAGCGAAGATACTGATGGAGATGGGTTAAATGATGGGATAGAAGTTCTCGTCAACCTCACAGATCCTTTAGATTCAGATTCAGATGATGACCTTCTTTCCGATGGTGTAGAGGTCTTGGTCAATGGAACAAACCCACTGATGAGAGATACTGATGGGGATGGCCTAGATGATGGCGTGGAAGTCTTGGTCAATGGAACAAACCCACTGGTGAGAGATACTGATGGAGATTTATTGGAAGATGGTGAAGAAGTACTTCAATACCAAAGCGACCCTTTGGTCTATGATCCAAATAGCGACCAAGACGGCTTTTACTGGTTTGATGATTGTAATGATACCAATCCTCTGATTTATCCCGGTGCTATTGAACTCTTGAACGGATTAGACGATAATTGCAATGGTCAATGGGATGAAGGATTCAACCAATCCGATACTGATGGCGATACTTTGTCCGATTACATGGAATATCATGTTTACGGAACTAGCATCATCCTCTATGACAGCGATGGTGACTATTTACGAGATGATGCAGAGATATTCATTCACCTCACTAACCCGCTGGTTGCTGATAATGATACTGATGCAGACGGATATTATTGGTTCCAAGATTGTGATGATAACAATTCATTGCGCAATCCATCCATCAACGAAACCCTTGATGGTATTGATAATAATTGTAATCAGTTGATAGATGAAACATTCTACTCCACCGATGCTGACGGAGATTACTTACTGGATTATGAGGAATTCACCAATCTCAGCACCAACCCTTACGATGCCGATTCGGACGGGGATGGATTAGATGATGGGGTAGAGGTAATGGTGACGATGACCAACCCACTGGTTGCAGATTTGGATAATGATAGCGACGGCTATCGTTGGTTCGATGATTGCGATGATAACAATTCAGATATTGCTCCTGATAAACCAGAAAATTGGAATGGAGTGGATGATGATTGTGACGGAATCATCGACGAAGGTGTCAACAGATTGAATCACTTAATGCAAAATCCAAGTAACCAAAGCATTGTCCTTAATGCTTCAAGCGATGAATTATATCTCTCAATTGATCTAAATCTAAGCGAAGAACAAATGACATACTTGAATCTCAGTGTCACTTGGTGGAGAAATGGGCAAATCATCAGTACAAATATGACATTGTTTGAAACTACACACGATTGTGTTATCGGTAATCAAACCTTGACTTTAGAACTCTGTAAGAAATCTGGTTTAAGTCAGCCTTATGAGATTATACTTTTCCTTGATGATGGAAGAGAATCAATTTCTGTTAACTGGTCTATAGTTTACAATGTTCAACTTCCTGAAGAGAATGAAGGGTTCTCAATTCCACTCACAAATACCTTATTGATCACTATTGGTTTGGCTATTCTTATTGTGGTTCTACTAGGAGTGATTATGCTTCAACGCAAGCGACCACCAACTTTGCCACCACTTCCTCCTAATTTCAACATAATAGATCCATATACAAATGCCCTTGGTGCCCCAGAATTGGGATTATTGTAATGCAGATTTATTCAAACCTGTAAGTATGTAATCGTCCAAACGCTAAGTCGGAATTGGTCTCAATAAAGCCATACACAGTGCGTTAGCGATGTAGCAACTAATCATGTTAGAACTTCTAACAACCTGTCTTGTTCAGCAGCGATTCTAATCTCCATTGCAATACGTCGGCCACTTGACATTGGTTTTCTCCATGTAGCATTTCCATATGGGTGTCCAACGCTGACGTGAACATTTGTTCCTCCACCTAAACGAGGTGCAACGTCATAGATGTAGTAATTCATATCCTTGTCGATGCAGGTTTGTAGGCAGAACGGCCCAATGATTCCTGGATCATAGTGCTCTTTACTGGCCTTGATAAATTTCTCTCCAAGTTCAAATGCAACTTCAAGTAATGATTCTCTAATGGTTGCTGTATTGTGTCCTACAACAGTCATCTCTGGAATTTGTTGGTGAGCGGGCATTGTCATCTGTTGTGGGGCAGGAAGGCGCACATGGCCATCTAGTGAAGACTCAAAACGCCAATCGACACCGAGTAACTCTAATCGATCTCCTTCTTCAGCAAGTGGGCTATAGAAGAAATTTAGATTGAATACAGGACCGATAACATATCTTTCAATTCTAGCGCCTGCTAATGATTCTTGGTCAATAATACCTTCAGCAAGAAGGGTTTTAGATTTTTCTTGATATTCTTGGAATGATGCACAGGTGAAAAATCCTCTTTCCAATTTCTTTTGTGCATGATGAAGTTTTACGATTACTAGACAATCAATATCCTCTGGGTTTGCAATTGCTTCAGGATAAGGTAATCCCGCTTTGTCTAAAATCCAATAGTAATCTTGTTCTTCTGTTCTTTCTTCCATGCGCAGCATGTTTCTAGATCCAAACAGAGGTACATGGAAGTTATTTTCAACATCTTCAATAGAAGAATAGGAAGTAAAGGAGCGATTTGGGATATAGATGACATTTCTCTTGCGCATTTCTGCTTGCATATCAGATTTCATTACATCATTGAATGAAGGCATAACTATTGCCTTGTCAACCATTCCGCGAAATACTCTTCCAGAGGGTGAGCGGTGTGCCTTGAAGTAATTTGCATAAGTTTTGTGACGTCCTTCTTTGCAATATGCAACAGTAGGAAACCCTTCTTCAATTGCCCCATCACAGATATCTAGAGCAGAATGAGATGCAGTCATACCTATGCGTAACTTCATTCTGTCGTAATCTTCAACAAGTTCAGCAATATCGTCCTTTGATATCATGGCAAAGCCTCGTAAATATTATCGTGTTGAATGGGGTCTTTGATATGTTCGCTTCAAAAACAATCAATCAAAACTCTGAAGTTGCATTAATTCCTCAGTAGTAAGTGTTTGACCGGACATTAATTTACCCATCAAGTCTTGAACTTCAACCCGTGCAGATGGTTTTTGGCCAGCACCAGCAGATGCACCGCGCATTGCTCTTAGCATATCTTGTATAGAATGCAAGCAACGTAGTGATACGATGTAAAAGCGGTGAGCCTTATCCGCTTCCTTCTTTGAGGTTCGTAGACCACGGTGTGCAGCTTCAGCCAGTTCTCTTTGGCGGTCGACTTCTTCATTCCACTGAAGCATTAATTCGTGAGCCTCTTGAGCAGCAGTTGCAGCCTTTTGCACTTCGTCGTGTGCAATTTCTTGTTGAGCCATTGCTTCATGAACTAAAGCGCGAGCATTTTTTAAATTCCCACTGGGATCATCATATTTCTTCAACTTTAAGATTTCTGCATTAATTTCCTTCATTCTCTTCATTACCTTGGTCTCATTATTACCAGTATGTTTTCCTTGCTCAAACTCAGTTTCTAGTCTGGACAAATCAGTTTTCAATGAATGAACGGTTGGAGGTCTCTTTTCCCACTTTCCTTTTTTACCAGCCTCTCTAACCGGAGCAGCTTGCTGCGGACCCTTGGCATTATCAAGTGATAATTTTGCATCCTTAACAGCATCACTTGCAGCAGAGCGTGCAGATTTCTTTTCGCGGACAATTTCGTTCATCTGTTCACGTATTTCTCGTTGCTCACGAACTTGGATAATTAACTCTCTTACTTCAGCATTCAACTCGTTACGAGTAGTGGTGTGAGTTTTGGTTTTACCATTCCACTCATCACGGGTAGTTCTGTATTCTGTAGCCTTTCCATCCACTACATTTCTACGATCTTCGAGTTGCTCTTTGAAGTCTTTCATTGTCATTCGCACCTGTTTAGAGGGAAGATTACCATCTTCTCACAGACTCGCCCACCGAACTCACCCATTTAACCTCTTCATTAGAGGCATATCTTTCAATAATGTAATAGACCATGCTGAATGAGAATTAATAGTGAAAATATGGCAATCCTCAACCAGTTGTTTTAAGAAAATAGTTAAGGACAAGAAGCATTCAGTCTAGAGCGTTGATATCATGTTACTAGGCGGAATGCAGGGAATGGAAAGAGTTCTCCATAGTGATGTTCGTGCACCTTATGTGACAATGGTGACTGGGCCACCAGGTTCAATGAAATCGAGTTTCTGTATGACATTGCTATCCAATCACCTCACTAGAACTGGTGAATTTGGTCTATACTGCACTGTTGAAGAAAGTGCGGATTCACTATTGCGTGGAACTGCAAGTATGGGGTTGAAGGTTCCAAATAATTTACAACTTACTGATTTCACGGAACTTCGCAGAGAAAATGAAAATATGGATTATCTAAAATTTACTCGTAGGATGATAGAACATTTCAAACAACAACATGGTGAGAGATTTACTACTTTTGTTCTAGATTCACTAGGTGCAATTTATTCGTTGACTTCTGTGGATGAAGTAATGCGCAAAAAGATGTTCGGATTCTTTGATTTCTTGCGCAGTATGAATCTGAATGTCTTCATCATCACCGAGAGGAATGTTGGGTCGCATGCCGAATTACAAGGTAATGAAGGTTTTTTAGCAGATGCGGTAATTAACTTGGGAATGGATCAAAGAAATGGTAAATTAATTAGAACTCTTCAAATTGAAAAAATGCGCCACTGTCGTCATGCTATGGAAAAGATGGCGATTGACGTAGGTCCTGGTGGGATGGTTATTCTCGGTCCATTATTTGATTAGATTTCACTGGCGAAGAGCGTTTAGTTCTGCGACTGCCTTTGATAATAACTTCCTAATAGCACCTAAATTACAGGATGATTGTAAGCGAACTACCAACAAATAGTTTTGTTCTAACCGATTTGCAATCAGAATGGCATTTTGAGAAGTAATCGTCACAGATTGGCTCTCTTCTGAATTGCTCATAACTGCAATGATTGAAGAATAATTTTGACTATGCTCGGAATTAAGTTCCTGCATTACCAACCCATTTTCATCCAATAAGTGGGCACTAACAACGCCACTAGAATTTAGTAACTCAGCAAGAATCCGTTGTTCCACAATTACTGCAGAAGCAATGGGGGAATAACCTTTGAGATAAAATAATTACATTTATGGCTTTTTTCAATATTTATTTAAATCGCCACGCATCATATATCCTAGTCCACTTGAATAGTATCCTTGCAGTTCATTCATCACAACAAGACCTCTTTGTCTATAGAACTCTTGACCCCTTATATTTGATGCCTTTACTTCGAGTTGAACTTTACTAAAACCCGCTTCAATTGCGCTTCCGACGAAAGAATTCCATGCCATTCGACCATATCCTTTACTCTGGAGTTCCGCTGTTATTGAAAATGCCGCCACTCTAACAATATCATCCATAAAAGGAGTAGCCCATAGTAAACCTTTCAGACAATTTGGATTAGTGGTATCAGTTCCTTCGAGCAGTAATAAATTCCCCCCCCATTTTGGAATTGGAAGGTTCGAAACTGAATTCAGTGAATATTCCTCACCGTTTTCTCGTAAAAACAACTGCAGTACTCCTTGCGTCCACGTTAGGCTCAAGTTTTTTGGTTCCGGACCTAACATCCATTGGATGCCATCTCGCAATCTTCTCACTCCTTGCGGATATTTTTGGAGCGGCCTCTAGGGCCTCTATGTGCAGATAAATCATTAGAAGAATTCTTTCTCTTGGAACGAGAATATTTACTCTTGGGTGATTTTTTGTCAGTTGATTTATCCGCTGAGAAAAGGCCCCCATTATTCAGTAAAACATTTAATTCTGCGAGTGATAAACCTTCTCCAGATTCCATTTTAGATTTCACTTCTGCGTAAGATTTATTATTCATTTCACTATGATCTGAATACTTCGAACTCTTAGATTTAGATTTGCGGGATTGTTGAGATTTAACATCTTCACAATATTTTAACCATGACTTTAATCTCCCCAGTTCCCTATTTATTTTCCTCTTTTCGATTGTTAATTCTCCTAGATAACGAGCAATATAATTGCTGCTGTTAAAGAATCTATCAGAGCGATTGGCCATTGATATTGCATTTTTCAGCGCCGCTACCGATTGCCCTTCTAAGCCTAAAGACAATGTCGATTGCATGTCAGTGTGCTTTTTGATGATTTCAATAAATTCATTATGTAACTTATCGGCTTCACGAGCCTTTGGGAGCATTTGTTGCAATTCAAAGAATAGTGCAAAATCATTTTCTTCAGTGAGTATTGAAGGTACTCTGAATATATCAACCGTTCCAGTTAAGCGTTGGTAAATTCGACTTAATTCCTCTTCAATCTGATGAGTATGTATCAATATCTTTTGATGAATTTCATTACGAAGGTTTTTCAGTTCTGGTATTTTTTGGGCCTTCTCTTTTTCATCTGTGCAAACTACTATTTTCTTTTCAACTTGCTCAAGTTGTATCGTATAGTTTGTGATTATGCTGTTGATATCTTTCTCTGCCTTGCCTCTAAGGTCATGGAAAAGGTCTAATTTCTTATCCGAAATATGCTTGTCAGGATTTCGTAATGCACACAATTCTTTCCACGAATATCCTTCACAAATACCGAACCACAT
>DAJY01000083.1:0-230 GCA_002499015.1 Euryarchaeota archaeon UBA242 | reverse complement strand
GATTGTGCTGTTGATATCTTTCTCTGCCTTGCCTCTAAGGTCATGGAAAAGGTCTAATTGTTTATCAGAAATATGTTTGTCAGGATTTCGTAGTGCGCACAATTCTTTCCACGAATACCCTTCACAAATACCGAACCACATACGGAGTATTTCTTCTCTAATATCCATGATGCCTTCAGCACGAAGTACAGTGCTTAGATCTCTTTTCAAATCAAATGGGTCTTCAATTG
>DAJY01000122.1:6388-6687 GCA_002499015.1 Euryarchaeota archaeon UBA242 | reverse complement strand
GAATCTATAGTCCAACTGAAACGAAATAACCCCGCTCCAACCGAAGAGAAAATATTTGAGAATCCAATACTTATCAACCAAGCCAATAACAAACCAAGAATAGAACCTAGTAATCCTGCAACGCTTGCAACTAACACCCCTTCTTGTACCGCTAGTGCCCTTGCATCTGCTTTCTTTAGGCCGAGAGCTCTTATCGTGCCCATTTCTTCCCTACGTGATTCGGAAAGCATCATTATAATTGTTAGAACCAGTAATATTCCTGCTGCGATGGTGAATGAACCGAAAACGAGGAACATTGC
>DAJY01000122.1:5155-6150 GCA_002499015.1 Euryarchaeota archaeon UBA242 | reverse complement strand
GGACTCAAACCTCCACCAGATATTAGCAATATTGAGCGCTCATCATCATCGGCTAATGCTAATTCTTCTGCATCATTTAATGAGACTAATCCCAACACGATAGAATCGAGTTGTTCCAATGTCTCAAAACCTTGTACTGAACTGTATTGCCCACCATAGATTAACCGAGTTGCAGAGCTGTTTCCAAAGGCATATGGTAGCACACCTTTAACCCAAAACTGGCTGTCATTACCAAGTGATTCAAGTGCATTCATTCTCGTCGATAATAACACACTTCCATCATCAACTGATAATGTAGAGTTGCCGCCTCCAAATGCCAAAAACATCTGTGGCATTGCACCTATTCCAGGCGCATCTGAAAGTAATGGTAAGCGGATAGATTCTATCTGTAGATTATCATTAAATCGCAGTAAACCATTTTCGTAAGAACACCAGTTTTGATCATTTTCAAATTGTATTGATGTTGTTGAATCACAGGATTCTGCAATTGATCCTTCAATCTGAGAAGTATTCTGAGTTGGAAATGAAGAAGATTGTGGTTGTATTACAAAAGTCCCTGTAAATGAACCATTCATGAAAGTATTTTCAGCCTTGTAATATTCATCGCTAAGTAATCCAGAAATAATTAGGTGTAGTCCTTGTTCGTTGGCAACAAAATCGCTCGATAGAATCCGCCCAGAGTTCTCTATGACATCCACTGCTGGTGCAAGCGATTGCAAATCACTGTCGAATGATTGAATGGCTATTGAATCATTACCTTCACTAATTACTAACCATTGGTATTCATCTGTTATGTTTGATTGGTAAGATGCAGATATTGACAGAATCTCGTTTTTACTTGAAAATGATTCTACATAATCGGAATTTAAATCCTTTTCTGATGCCAAAAACAAATCGTTTTGGTGGGAAATCAATCCTTGAACTCCATCTGGTGCTAGTGCGAAATCACCTAGCAGTCCTTCGTCTGGTGCTCTCCAAATCCAAGCATCTCCTGC
>DAJY01000122.1:0-4938 GCA_002499015.1 Euryarchaeota archaeon UBA242 | reverse complement strand
AGTTGAATCACTGAGCGTAATCAATTGCTCATCATCAAATTGAACATCGATCAATGGAACTTGCAATATTTCCATCATCACGCTATCGGGGGAAAGAGTTGTGAGGTTTTCTCTAAGAGCAGATACATCTTCCCCGTTTACACGGCCTAATCCGGCTGATGAAGAGATTGTGAGAGCTCCTGATGACTCTTCAACAGTCAATTCCAATCCAACATCTGATGCCTTTATGTGTTTGTTAATTATTTCCTCAACCTGTTCCAATAGCGGGTCTATTTGCTTACGAGATGTTAAAGAATCATCTAAGGAAAATGCAACATTATTGATTTTATTGTCAAGTGAATGAAGGGTTTGAGAAGTTGATAAGTCGGTGAACATAGTTGCAGTCCTCGTGCCACCTCTCGCTCCCTGGCCCACATTTTTTACAATTTCAAAGATTTGGAATGTTCCTTCTTTGCGAACTCTTTTTCCATCTTCGCTAACAAACCAATCAACTTCGACTAAATCACCTACGTTGACCTCTAGTTCTTCTGCAAAGACAGTATCGACCGCAATATACGCTAGACTAGAAATCTGTGTTTCATCAAAATTAATATTTTGCTCGTATAAATCTGAGAATCTCAGTCCTTTATCACCTATATCAGACCAAATCATTTCAGAATCAACTGTGGCGTTTCTTGCAAACCAAGCGATATTTGGATTTGAGTTACCATTTTGCGAACTGGCACTTACAGATGTTGAATATCCATATTGTCGACCTTCAATTTTATCTTTCAGCGAGTCTGTAGTGCTAATCTCTTGCCAAATATCCTCAGCAATTTGTTGAGAAAATTCAACTTTAGCACCGGTGTAAGGGTCAAACCCTGAAATCATTAGATCTGTTTCATCATAGGCGACTTCAACTTCCCATCTGACTGTCTCATCTAGAGAATCACCGACAACTAATGAAGAAGTAATAATCGCGCTAGCGATAACAAGGCCCGCCAATAGTAAAGCAGCCTGTCTTTTTCTACGCAATACATTTTGACTTGCTAGCCTCCAGACAACCAGTCGTTGAGGCACCAATAACGGCTGGATTAACACATGACTCAATAAAGCAACGCTCAAAGCACCAACCCACTGATTTATGGTTGATAATTGCAACCAATTTAACAGGAAAAATACTAGCAATGCGTCCACTATCGGTCCAAAAATCAATAAACTTATTTTGCCCCATCCAAGTTGTTTTCTGCGCCCTAAACCATAGACTGAAATCAAACTTGGCACCAGTATTATCACACTGATGATGAGCATTGGCAGAAGCAGAATCACTCCTCCTCAGAGTTATCGTTAATGATAATACCATCATCCATCTGTAGAATCCTATCGCATTGTTGTGCGATTTTAATATCGTGAGTTACCAATAATAACAATGAATTATTTTCAATATTGATTTGCTTCAACAATTTCATGACTTCTCCCGAAGTACCACTGTCGAGATTTCCTGTTGGTTCATCACAGAGGATTACTGAAGGTGAATGAACGATTGCTCTAGCGATTGCTACTCTTTGTTGCTGACCTCCCGAAAGTTCTGATGGCCTATGATTGGCTCGGTCTTCCAAGCCGACTGATGCTAGTGCCTTGAGAGCCCCTTCTCTTGCCTCTGAACTTGCAGTCCCGATCAATAACAATGGAAGTTCAACATTTTCAACCGCAGATAATACTGGCAATAGATTGAAATTTTGGAAGATAAATCCGAAATTATGCGCTCTCATCTCAGTTCTTTCATCGTCGGAAATACCGAATAATTGCTTACCATCAACTAATACTTGACCGGAACTAGGTTCATCTATTCCCGATAAAACATTGAGCAGTGTTGTTTTTCCACAGCCAGATGGACCCATTATTGCAACCATTTCTCCTTGTAATAATTTGATATCGATACCGCGAACTGCTTGTACCATATTGTCGCCGCTTTGGTATACCTTCCACAATGCTCTGGCTTCCATCGTAGTTCGCATGTTTATTGCACAACAGAACGCGTTGATAAACTACCGCTTAGAGCGTTGATACATGGCCAATGAGGTATTACAGATTATTGCCTTTGGCCCCTTAGCCGAACAGTTATCTGCAAGAAATCTGCAATGTGCATATGTTGAAGGTAAATCAATTGAATATTATGTGCAACAACTTGGCGTTGCGAAGTGGTTGGAAATGGGATTAATAGTTGCCCTTAATGGTGAAGTTTGTAATTTACAATCGATTCCAAATGATGGAGATGAAATTGCATTACTACCTCCAGTTTCCGGCGGCTAAAGAGAAATTTAGAGCGAAGACTTCACAAAGAAGGGCTGCTACCATAGAATGAGGAAGCAATATGGCATTTAGTCCAGGACCCCTAGAATTAGTTATTCTTTTAGGATTATTCTTTATCCTATTTGGAGCAGAGCGACTTCCCAAAATGGCCAGAGCATTGGGTCAGAGCAAAGGCGAATTTCAAAAAGGTTTAGCTCAGACCAATAATGCAAGAGATACTCTTACCGATTTAGAAGCGGGTGGTCGCACCCCTGAGCAAGCATTAGCAGAAAGAGCCAAGGTAGTTGGAATCAACCCTGCTGGCATGAAAAGCGCTGACCTTGAAAAGAAAGTATCAGCACTTGAAGCACTTGACTCAGAAGAATAAGTCACTGAATATTCAGGATTTACGTTTGATATGCATTGGCGAGCCGCATATTTCACATTCAGCAACCGGTCCTTTTTTGGATCGGTCAACATTTGCAGGAACATCTATTGTTGCACGACATCCCTCACAACGTAAATGCCAACGCCAAACTTTCTTTGCACCACTTTGACCAACATTCTCAATTTTTCCACCAGCATTTTTTACCGCGTTTTGAAGACGATAATCGTCAGTGTACAAAGTTGCATCCAAGGCAATTGTGAGGGCCAATAAATCCAAATCAACATCGGATAATCGTGGTAAGTCTCCACTCTTCGCGGCAACTATTTTGGCTTCTTGTATCCATGACTGCGCTACATCTCTCCAATCAATATCGGCTGCGCCAATTAGCATTGAACGCTGTGCAGAAACTTTTTCAAGTTCTTCTTTTTGTGATTCTGCACATATACCACCAGCCAATTTATCCATTGGCCAATATAGCAAAGCTGCTGTATCAAGAACTCGCATTACTCTAAGCCTGTGCGAACAACCCTCATCAAGACACCGCATACCCACACATTGATGAGAAGGACCGCAAAGCCAAGCATATGTCATGGAAGGAGTCGGTCATTGACGCCTTCGATGTTTTTGGGCCTGCAAGTTTGGCTGTGATTTCATTTACTGAGGCAATAATTCAGCCAGTTCCTCCAGATTTAGTCTACCTACCGATGTTGGTTGCCGAAATGGGCAATACACCAACTATCATTTGGCTATGGTTGGTAGTGACAATATCTTCAGTACTCGGTTCAATTGTAGGTTATTGGATTGGTGGGCGATGGGGCAATCCGTTGATGCATCGCTTTGCAAAACCAAAACATGTCTCAAAACTCATATTTTTGAGCGAAAAATATGGCACTATTGGAATCTTTATCGCCGCCTTCTCGCCAATTCCTTACAAAGTATTTGGATGGATTGCTGGAATGACCAATATGGAAAAGAAATCCTTTGTGGCTGCAGGTCTTGCTGGACGTGGTCTAAGGTTTGGAGTTGAGGCTTTATTGATTGGATTCTATGGCCAACAAGCACTTGATACTATGATTTGGTTCCTTGATCATGAGATATTGTTAGCAATCGCTCTGATCTGTTCTGCGATAATGACCTGGTATGCATGGCTATGGTGGAATGGTCTCGGAGAACAGATTCCGACCCCCGAATGACATACTGAGTCGCATCTAACAATAAAAAAAGCCGGCAAACAAAGGTGAAGTGTTATCAACGGGTTGTTTGTGGGCAGGCTGTCGCTCGTGTGGTGTAGCTAGGTCCATCATAGTGGGTTTTCATCCCGCCGACCCGGGTTCGAATCCCGGCACGAGCATCTACGACTAGTATTGATATTAGCGATGCTCGTGCCTTGCCGTGAACTTCCCTTTGCTGAGATTTGTTTAGAACGGTCCAATTCATCGGCCCGTAACGAGCCTCTAATTACTGAAAAAGTACTATGTTTTGAGAACTTTTGAAATAAAAAAAGATACATGTGTTTTCCACTCAAAAAAGCCAGTTTACTGAGTTTTTCTAAGATATCATTTATTTGAATACTCGAGCCCTCTCATGAGCCCGGGTTTAATTGCATAGTATACTGTAATATTGATACACCAAGCGCTTGTGCCAGTATCATGAGCGCAACACCTGTCAAGATTCTTGGACTCTCCGGTTCATACGGACTTACTTCAAAAAATGGACTACTCCTCTCTGTAGCACTCGATGAGTGTAAGGCATTAGGTGCAGAAGTTCACGTTTGGGATTTGGTTGAAAAACCTCTACCATTAGTTGGTGCGGAAGGAAGTTGGGACGATAGTAATGTCAAAGAGTTGCAAGCGCTTGCAATTGAATGTGATGGATATATTTTGACATCACCTGAATATCATGGCACTATGTCCGGTGTTATGAAAAATACACTCGATTGGATCTACAAAGATCATGTTGGTGGAAAGGCATTTGGATTGATGTCTACACTAGGTGGGATTACAAATTCCAATACGCTCAACCATATGCGCATTGCTGTAAGATGGATTCACGGTTGGTGTGTACCTGAACAAGTAGCAGTTGGTAAAATTAAGGAAGCATTTGATGACGATGATAAACTCATTGATGCAGACGTTGCCCAAAGAGTAGCAGAGTTGGCTCAAAGCGTAGTTAGTGCAGCAATAATGCTTAGACAAAAAAATAATGACTGATAATAGTTTATTTGATGAGTTGCAACAAGGGTTCAAAAGGGACTGACTTTTGACATAGGCCATGAGTGA
>DAJY01000008.1:2600-8125 GCA_002499015.1 Euryarchaeota archaeon UBA242 | reverse complement strand
TCCAATGCCAAGGGGTGAGTTTGTGGCCAAGTAGGCATACAAGAAATGCTGGCTTTATTTGCTGCTACAGCATCACAATCTCCGAGGAGTATTGGATCGTGGTAAATCTGTGCTCCTGCGATCTTAAATGTTGCAGTTTCACCACTTAGTTGTCCATCTGCTGCAATACCCTCATCAAACATAACAGCATTGCGATACCAGCGCAATCCAAGACGAGTTGTTGCCCAAGTCCCATCCCATTGCGGAGGAACATTGAGATTCAGCATTAATTCACCATGCCTAAATGCAGTCCTTAGTGCATTTATTGGATCACTTTCCCAAGCAGGATGTTGTGGAATTTCTGGCCAGCGAGAGATATGTGGTGCAGTAATATCAACATGAGGACGGCATCGGTTCTCAGGAATTACTGGTAGTATTTTCAATGCTAATTCAACTAATTCAACAGTAGCAGTAATTGCATGTTCAATACCTTGTTGCTCAAACGAAGCAAAGGAAGTTGCAATCGCTGGCATACCATACAATCCTGCTTCCCTTGCAGCACCCATAGTGCCACTGTGCAAACTATCTTGAGAGAGATTAGGTCCGAGGTTTACTCCAGATATTACCAAACGTGGTTCGATGTCTGGGATTAATCTTTGAAGACCTCCATCCAATGCAACAATTACTGTATCGCATGGCCTGCCATGTAATTCATACAAATGAATTGGAGCAGCGGAATCATCTTTGCATAATCCCCATTCAGAGATTAGATCGGAACGTTGTCGTAGTTTCATAGATGTATTGAGATTGATACTCATACCTGTAGCACTTTGATTTTCTGCTGGAGCAAATACGATGATGGCATGTCCTGCTTGGTGCAATGCTTGTACTAGTAAACGAAAACCAATGGCTTCAATGCCATCATCATTAGTCAGCAATAACCAACCTTCCTCTGGTTGTTGATTGTTTGAAAGTGAAGTCATAGCAGTCCCTCATGTTAGTGGGATAGAATCTTGCCCTTCATCCTTCGCCAGCGTTTCAGTCTCATCGGGAGTGCCATATATGACCAATAACAAGCCAATAATTAGAATTGGCCCACCAATCCAAGTCCAAAATCCAGGAACTCCTGTATCGAAAAAGAACCAACCGATTAGAGAACCTAGTAACGGTTCAAGTGTAACTGAAGTTGAAACTGTTAGAGGAGACATATACCTTAGACAAGTGTTCAAGCCGGTATGGCCGAGGAGGCCACTAATAACTGCCAGAACCAAGAACCAAGGTAAGTAGTCCATACTAATCCAGCCAAATACACCAAAATCACTAGCGCTTGGTTCGAGAATTAATGAGGCTGGAATTAGTAATATAGAAGCGATTAGGGTTACTGGGAAGGCATAGATGAAGATAGGCATCCAAGCTCTCAAGATTTTACCACAAACGATGTATCCAACCACAAATATCGCTCCTAGGAATGCAAGGAAATCTCCCCACACAGTTACTACATGAGAGCCTTGTACGTCACCTTGGTCAAGTAATGTAATTCCTGCCCCCATGACACCCATTATCGCACCAATTATTTCGAACGCAGTAGGCTTTCTATGATCTGTCATTAGTTTTGCTAAAAATATCATTCCCACTACTATTACCAAAGGATGCGCAGTTACGAATAATAGTGAATGAGTAAGCGAAGTTTTGTCCAAACTTGGAACCCAAGTTCCAAAGTGTAATGCAAGAGCAAATCCGCTCAACCAAACTATCTTTTGTGTTTGAGGGGCAAATACTCGTTTACGTAATTCAAGGTCCATAGAACGCCATTGCCAAAAGGCCAGTGGTGCTAGGAGAAGCGATGTGGTTTGTAATCTCCAACTAGCCTTGAGCAATGGAGGAATTTCCAAATGCTGCAATATTGCTCCAGCACTAGAAACACCAATTATCGCTGCAATTAACAAGCCCCATACCCAAATAGGGGTTGCTTGTTTTCCCATCAGATCACACTCAAATTCAAGCTTCTAATATTGCATCATTAGATTTTACGCCGATGACACCAGCACGCTTGAATAATGAATAAATGATAAATCCAATAGCGACATTAAGTCCAATAAATCCAATCATACGAGTGAAAAACCAAACCATTGAATTACCGAAATCAGTAATTCCAAAGAAAGTTCCATTGTCATTTCCAGCGGTTGGCGTCCACAGCGAATCAATAAAGGAGAGTATACTTGATTCAGTACCGAAGAATGCTTCTCCAGTCAACAGACCTGCTGCAACCATGAAAGTTCCTAGTAAAATCAATGCTCGTTGGTTTTCAGCAGCAGTAGTACCAGATTGTTCTTTTATTTTGTTAATACGAGGAGTTAGTTTTTTGTCTTCCCATTGGTCACGAGCAACACCACCGATTAGCATTGGTAGTGTATGTGGAATATCCAAGTACATTCCAAGTCCGAAAGAAGTACCCATGCCAGTAGCCCATTCAACGAACATTCCAAGCAAGAATCCGATAGCGAGGAGACCTAAGTCACCTTGGCCCTCTGCAAATATTACAGAGAATGTGGCAAATGCATTGGCTTGAGGAGCGATCAAATCTATTCTTCCTTCCGCTAATTGAATTGACAAGAAGATAGCAACACCAGCACCGATTATTGCTCCAGGTACAACACCCATGATATTTCCTTTAGAAATGTGATATGGGCGGTTTCCAATATACAATGAATTCTTGTAATCTCCTATCACAGTTCCAGACATTGAGATTGCAGAACCGAATACTGTAGTACCAACCAATCCCAACAATACTGCACCTTCAGTAGTTAATTGTAAGAAATCTTTAGCATTCAAAAACACTCCCAAAAGCATTAACAGAACGATGAATGAAGTTCCAGACACTGGTTCTATTCCGGTTTCACCCATTACTCTAACAGCGATTGCTCCAAGCAAGAATGTTGTAGAGATAAGAACTACTGCGAATACTAAAGCAGCAGCAATTGAGAATCCACCGATTGCGAAAATAATAATCATAGCAACGAAAGTAATTGCCATGAAGATTGGAATATGCTTTAGTGGCCATTCATACCAACCCTTGTCCGGCATGTATTCTTGGCTACCTTCACCCTTGAAAGCAGCTCCAATATCCTTGAAGATAGTAAGGAATGTTTTGTACATCTTGGCCAATCCAAACATTCCACCACCGACAATAGAACCTATCGCTATTGTTCGAACATACTTAGAGAAGGCAAGCATTTGTAATGCGGCTCCACCAGGGTCAGCAGCATAATCTTGAATCGGTTTGTTGGTTTGTGTTAATGCATCATAAATTGGCACATTCAGTGCAACCGCCAAAGGTACGAGGAATAGCCATCCAACGATTGTACCTAAATTGACTAAGAATGCAACTCTTGTTTTCATGAACCAACCGATTGCGAACATCGATGGAGTTAATGCAAGTCCAATATATGTGTAAGCGAATGGATTGTAAGTACCTTCAGTCCAATGGGTATAATTCATAGAAGAACCATCTGAATTTATTCCTGATGGCTGATGTAATTTTCCGTGTGAATAAAATGTAGCGAGGCCATAACCCTTGATGTGAATCGTTTCAGCCAACCAATCTAGTACTGATAATTTTTTATCACTCAGCCAAATCAATGGATATTCGACAATGAATAATCCGACCATTGTCAAAACGGTCCATACTCCAATCGTCTTTAGAGAATCTCTTGCATGCTCAACTGCACCTGTACTAACGTCACTAGCAATATCTAGCATTTTCAATGTCGCTTCAAATCCAGGTAATGGAAGAGGATCTTCAACCAACCAAACCCTCCTAAAAATAATGAAATACATAATTCCGAGGAAACCGGCAAACATACTTGCTACGATTCCAATAAAGGCGAGAGTGAATGTTTGGCCAGCATCTAGGGTAATCAATGGCCCAGAAGCCAAGAAATACTCAGGTTTGGTTGCCAATAAGAAAATAGCAGGGAAAGTGAAAATAAAACCGGTTGAAGCATGGGTTGCTCCAGTTGTAGCGGATGTCGCAATGTTAACTTCAGAAGGGCTCCATTGCATTGCCATTCCAAGTAGGTAAGCAATGTACCAAGCAGCAGAAATCGCTAGACCTAACTTCAAACCGATATAGGCAGTAACCCCTGAGAAAATCGCCCCTATGGCAATTCCAATCAGAACTTTACTAGTACTCCAATGCGATACTGAGAATGATTCTTTGATGTTCTTTTCCTCTAAGTATTGCTCTAGAACACCTGTGTTAAGATTGTTATACATCTCGTCATCAAGCCAAGTCAAAGTTCCATTTTCAATGGCTTTGAGACCCTCCGGAGTAACCGGTTGTCGATAGGCTGACTTTTGTACACTCAATGAAATCACATCCAGCGTGTGCACTGCACACAACCTTGTCACATCAAGGCCACTTGAATAGGTTGCTATCTATTAATCACAATAGATACTGATTATCGCCAACAAAAGCAATGAGAATTATTATCTCAATTTGAGTTTTCCACTTCTGCTAGTGCTCTAGCATCTTCTTCTTCAGCGACTCTAATACCTTCTTCCATATCGATTCTAGTAACCATAAATGTTCCAATAAGAATTACAATGGTAATGGTCAAAATCGCAACACGGCTGTCGAATGTTGAACTAGCAATTCCGTACAAGAATGTTCCAATCATTGCAGCTGATTTCCCGAGGAAACCAAAGAAACCGAAGAATTCAGAAGTACGCGACTTTGGAGTTAGTTGAGAGAATACCGAGCGTGCTTGTGCTCCGGCTGAACCCATTGCACAACCAACGAATAATCCCAAAATAATCCACTGCATAGATACGCCAATTCCTAATGGTGCCCACACATTATCCCGCATTGCTGAGGCCCAACCATCAACTGGATTCTCATCAGGGTCAAGAATTGACGGGTGAGTGTCACCGATTTCAAACGAACCTGCGATCGATTCATCGCCACCAATGATAATGATTGACCAACGGTGATCGCTTGTTTCATCAAAAGAAGCAACCAAATCTATCGCTTGCTGTTGAGTAATCGAATCTACATTCTCTGCTTCATCAGGGTTTGCTGAATCTGCCAATAATGATGCTCCAAAGATTCCCACTCCGACTAATAAGAAGGCAGCAAGAATTCCTTTCCATCCCTGCAAAAATCCTTTGTCTTGTTGTTGAATCCAAATTATTCCGCTACCCAAAATAGCCAATATTCCCAAAATAACAAGAACCACAAATAATCCCTTCATCAATGTACTACTTCCCGAATCCGCCACACTGTAATCTGTTTCTGGGAAATTCTCTTGGAAGGCATCTCTGAATGCAGCATCTCCTGCTGAGTCGTTATTAATCCAACCTTCATATCCTCTATTTTGAAGAGTTGTCAATGTGTAATTACTTGTTGCTTCATCAAATTCGAATTGGAAGTCGAAACGTTCAGCATCTTGTTCACCTTCTAATTCTAGAGGGGCAAAACCAGCTGCAGTAACCGATACAACACAATAGATTAGTAGTGCTAGTACCAATGCGAATTTTGTGCCCTT
>DAJY01000008.1:1546-2347 GCA_002499015.1 Euryarchaeota archaeon UBA242 | reverse complement strand
AAGCAGCATAATATTCATGCTAGGGTCTAGACGTAATACTGATTCACCAAAGGCAGCAGCCATACTAGCGATTGTATTGACTCCATCATAGAATAGAAGGTAAGCGAATAAGAATAATCCTAACACTTTGAATTTGCGAATTTCTTTCAAAGTCGTGAAGACTTGACCATAAGCACTCTTTGCAGTTTTAGCAAAACCTTCCCATTCATGGTTTGAAGCGATCTCTGGTTCAGGAGTCCATTTGAACATCACCATTCCAAAGCCTAACCACCATAGTGAAGAGGTTACAAAGATGACAGCAAGGGTAAAGTTAGTATCCCAGAATTTACCTAACAACACGATTAGATGGAAAATAAGTAACATTGAACCACCCATGAATCCATACATATATCCCCATGTTGAAACATGATCTTGACATTTTCTATCTGCCATGTAAGGCATGAATGAATAGTAGATTACATTACCACCGGTGAAACCGATAGTACCGATAGTGAAAATCATCGCTAAGAAAATATAGCCCTGTGAACCGAAATATGGGGCAGCACCCATCAAGGCAGTAAAGACAATACCTGTAATAGTATACCATTTCAGCAACTTTTTCTTGATAGGGAATCTATCAGCAATAACTCCCAAAGCAGGTGCTGTTATGACAACAAATATCATTGAAAAGGTCAGGACATAAGCATAGAAAGCGTCACCAGATTGTGTTCCTGTCGCTTTGTTATACAAACTAGCCATCAATGCTGGTGCAATAACAGTCATTACGGTCAAAGCATATGCTTGGTTTGCCCAATCAAAAAA
>DAJY01000008.1:0-1315 GCA_002499015.1 Euryarchaeota archaeon UBA242 | reverse complement strand
TGGCACTAAGTCCAGTGGAGCCATTGACTTTAGATTCGCTTGTTGCCATATCCGCCATGCGCCTAAATTATTGACGCCGCTTATCAATTAACTGCCGGTCACAATAAATTAGATTGAGTTTTGTCAGTTGATTGGCATCGCAATACGCATTAACAATAAAATGTAAAATGAGGAAGAAACTGAAAAGTTCACCAAGGCACACTAAACAAAGAGCATTAGTGTTTCAAAAACATTGGAATTACTATATTGTAGTTAGTGAAATCACCTATGCTAAAATGAGAGTGGTAAAATATTCTTACAACAACTAAGAATGAAGCGGCTAGGACCTAGAAGTACAACGCACAGAAAGAAAGTATTTCTCTAAAGTATCAATGGTCACGGATGATCTTGAATCTATTAAGCGCTTCCATCCACATAATTTCTTTACCAGGTTCGATAGACATTTCTGGCTCCATTGGTAAAATCATTTGGCTGTAGTCACGCATATTCATTGCGTGAACTTCATCACCTTCGATGTGACTAACAACTGCAGTACCCTTTTCGATCATAGGAACATGAATTTTATCGGTGACAGTAGCAGAATAGTTGATTTTCTTTGATGAGAAAAGAGAGACTAGGTCTAGACGAGCTTTGGCTGAACCGTGCTTACCTGGCTTTGATGTTGAGATTGCTAGAATCTTGTATGCCTCATCTTCAACAACGCAAAAGCGTCCAACTTTTAGTGTTCTAATTTCAACTCTGTCGGTGCCTGGCATAATGCTCCCTCAAATCTCCTGTTTTGCTACTCGCTTATTACCCTTCACTCTCAAACCAACGAAAATTATAGTTCACGTACATCAAATCGCATACCTGATTGCTCCATTGAATGGCCTGTAATCAGTGGACTAAGTTTTTCAGCGACTAATTTTGGTTGCACTAATTGCCCATCATTATGTAGTTCAACAAATGTTTTGTGGTTGGGAAAATCATTCTCGTTTGAACTACGGATTGTCTTCTGCATATCAGTATCTACAATTCCAGGAGCAACACTGATCGAACTAATATTATTGTCAGAACATTCTAGTGCAAGGCACTTTGCCCACATATCAAGACCTGCCTTAGCAACACAATATGCAGACCAGCCTGAAACTGGATTTAGAGAAGCACCTGAAGAAATCGTAGTTACTCTTGACTGTTGTTTACCACCCATTACTGGAATCAAACGATTTGTTAAATCTTGGACACCTACTAAATTGATTTGGATATTTCTAGCCCAATTAGCCCTATCGACTTCAGCCATTGCTTTGATTGGAGAGATAATTCCTGCATTGTGAAC
>DAJY01000049.1:7216-9100 GCA_002499015.1 Euryarchaeota archaeon UBA242 | reverse complement strand
CATTTCATTTGTGAGAAGCGATAGCATGGACTGATTAGCATGGGTGATAGTGGTTCTTCTGAGGGTTTCTTTCGAAAGTGGATGATGCGTCAATACTGGCGTATGCAACAATCTCAAGCAGTGGTTAGTTTGCTGCTGTGGGGCACGACTATCACACTTTTACTGTGGCCCTATGTTAGTTGGAGATTTGATGCTGAATCTACCTTGATGGGCATTCCACTGACTTATTTTGGTCTTGCATCTATTTTTTGTGGCGTAATGTTTGGCGTCTTATTGGTTGGATTTCTCTATGATAATGTGTTCTCATTGTGGACGGAATGGCGTAGTGTTGACATGGAAAGAAACCCATATGTCACATATGCACAAACTCCTAACTGGACTATGCTTACTGCGCTTCAAGCTGAAAACTTGAAGCGAAATGCTGTAGATGATGAAGAATTAGTAAACCAAATGGATTGGATTCTAAATTGGTGTGCTGATCATACAAAGGGCGAAATGTGGGCTCGAGCAGTTCAACGCTGGGATGTAGATTATGGTCAGACGCCAACCTTTTGGTTTACTAATGATGAATCAATGCAATCTGCACGTGATATTAAATTTGAAGATGAGGCGTGAATATGTCCTCTCATATGGAAATCGAAAGACGGTTTCTAGTTGATGGGCGAACAGAAAAACCCTGGAGAAGTGAAGCAAAAAGCATTCACAATATTGAACAATATTACTTACAAGCATCTAATTTAACTTTGGATCGAGATGGTTATTTGTGCTTATCTGATGTTATTATGACTAGGCTGAGTAAAGAAGAGATTGTAGTTTTTGAATCAGAGCCTGATTGGATTCCTAGAATCCGAATTAAAGATGGTGTTTCAATATTTACTGTAAAGGGGCCACGGCAGGGCGCTAGTGGATTGGAATTAGAGTGGATTGTCGAGTCTGCTGCTGCTACATCCGTGCTACGATGGGGACCATTTCCAAATGTTAAAAAAACTCGTTATTGTGTAGCTGGTGTTGATGGTTTGACATGGGAAATTGATGAGTTCGAAGGTGGATTGGCTGGACTAATTCTTGCCGAGGTTGAATTGCCTTCTGAACAACAACCTGTTGAACTTCCTTCGTGGATAGGTCTTGAGTTGACTGGTTTAAGGAATTGGTCAAACGCAGCATTGGCTGAAACCCTAATGGCCAACCTGTGAATCAATAACTGCTCAGTGCTGAAATAACGCGCTCTATTTCATCTGCTCTCATCTCGTGGAAGATTGGGATTGCTACGAGTTTTTTACAAATTGAATCAGTAATTGTAAAATCGTCTTGGTGTTGTGGGTGGTTGATGAATACTGGTTGTTTATGGCAAGGAATTGGATAGTGTACTATAGAATCTATCAGCCGCTCATCCATATGTTTGATGAAGGCATCTTCATCTTCTACTAAAATACAAAATTGGTGCCAGGCGTGTTGAGTATTTTCTCTTACTTTTGGCATAATCAATTTTGTATTAGACTTACACTCTTGCAAATATTTACTGGCAATATATCTACGATGTTGTAGCCATTGGTCAAGGTGTGTGAGTTGGACTACTCCGATTGCCGCAGATACCTCTGACATACGCAGATTACTACCCAGTTGTTGTGCTTCAACCCTTGAACTACGGCCATGGTTTACTATTGAATTCAATCGCTCGCAATAGATTTGCTTACTGGTGGTAATCATTCCACCTTCACCACCAACCGCCATGTTCTTTGAAGGGAAAAAGGAAAAGCAAGCGATATCTCCTATCGCCCCAGTATATGTTTTTTCACCTATAGAATTAGTAATTGTTGCACCGTGTGCTTGGGCTGCATCTTCAATCAATACCAACTGTTTTTGATGACATAATTCAACGATTCT
>DAJY01000049.1:3835-7064 GCA_002499015.1 Euryarchaeota archaeon UBA242 | reverse complement strand
CCTGAAGAAATCTCGGCTAGTTGTAGCGCTGCCCAAAGGGCAACTGAACCATTTTGACAAGGCGTTGCTGCAAGGGCGCCACAATAGTCGGCGAAGGATTGGCCAAAGGCAATGTTTTGCTGACCCTTTACCCATTGCTTTGAATCCAATACTGTAATTGCTGCTTGGCGCATTTCATCATCCCATGATGGGCGAGCCAATGGAATGCGCTGCATGATTCGGCGATGTGGTTCGCCTCCTTGAGTCTGCTTCTAGGGCTTGCTCACTAACGCGCCTTTGAAGACCCCCAACCGGACTGCCCCGTCTATGGTGTCTGACGAAAGTACTCCCGGTGCCGATAAGTCGGCAGGGGGTATTGGTGAAGTCACAACTAATTTGGCTGGCTTGGTCGAAGATATATTGTCGTCGAATTCAGATGCTATTACCAGTTCTAATAGCGCAAATATCAATACGGAAGTAATCGAAGAAAAACCTCAACAGAAGAAGCGTAAATACAAACCCAAGGGGATGTTTCTTGGAACTCGCCGTGATACTGGAGAACCCATTGATATCAGTTCCACCGTTTTAGCTCGCCATGCGGCTATGTTAGGTTCAACCGGTTCAGGAAAGACTGTGATGGCTAAGGCACTAATCGAGGAGGCGACATTAGCCAGAATACCCTCTCTTATCATCGACCCACAGGGAGACTTGGCGCGACTTGCATTGGGCATAGAACCGGACGATTTGGAAGCACAAGGCGGCGATTACGCTAGAGCCAAGAAATTAATGGATATGTGTGAAGTGCGGATTTGGACGCCTTTACGAAGTAAGGGTCTACCGTTGTGTATCGACCCATTCAGAGCACCTCCCGCTGACTTAGATCCTGAAGAAGCGATTACTGCATGGGATATGGTCGCTGCAGGTTTCACCAACTTAGCAGGTTTTGATGTAGAAAAGTCTCAAGGAAAAATAATCAAACCATTTCTTTATGAAATTTTAGTCCAGGGAACAAGGTGTGGATTAGATGTCGGTGATTTTCAAGCATTAGCAAAGGTAGTTCGCGAACCTCATCAGGAGTTCACTAAGAAACTCTATCCACATTGTTTCGCTGAAGTCGATGAAGATGATGAAAAAATTGATGTTCCTGAATGGGAAGAAGTGATGGCTATACACAAGCTAACTAACTTTGAAGAAAGGTTACCAAAAACTACACGTAATGATTTGGCAAGACGATTGTCTGCATTTTCTAGTGGAGTTAATCAATTATTATTCTCAAACGGTGTTCCTATTGATATCGATGCTTTTGTTGAACCGGCTATTCCTGGTAAAATTCCAGTCAATATTATTTATTTGAACACTATCCAAGATGAGGCACAGAAGCAATATTTTGTGCAGGAATTAGCGCGTGAACTGTATGACTGGATGTTAACTCAGCAACCGGCTGAAGGGGAGTTAAAATTACTATTCTTCATGGATGAAGTAGCGCCATATTTACCTCCACATCCTAGAAATCCTCCGGCCAAGGATTTGATAAAATTAATTTTCAAACAAGCAAGAAAGTATGGTGTTGCTTGTGTATTGGCAACGCAAAATGTATCGGATGTTGATTACAAAATTCTCGCTCAAGCCAATACAACTTTCATTGGCAGATTTACCCAACCGCAAGATATCGACAAAGTCCGACATTTGTTGAAAGAAAGTGGAGGAGACCAAAATTTGGTTGCTCAATTACCAACACTCGACGCGGGACAATTCCAAATGGTTGCTCCCGATGTTGACCCACATCCTGTACCAATTCAATGCAGATGGCTCTACACCGACCACGGTGCACCCCTAAGTGAAGATCAAGTTGACGAGATAACAACTGACGAAATTCGCGCATGGGCAAAAACTCGTTCTAGTGGACAAAACAAGAGCCGGGGTGCTGGTGCTGCACATGCTGCAAGTCGTGGCTCTTCTTGGTCCAATGATGGTGATAGTTGGGAAGTTGGAGCCGCAACAAGCATTGTTGAGAATGCTAGAATAAAGGCAGTTGGAGGAATGACTGCAGCTGCTCATGGCATTGTTGATGATTCTGCATTTGAAGTCAGATTGATGGGCGGATTAGCAGTCCTAAGAGATGGTAGAGACCCCCTTTATACTATGCAAGCCACTGTAAATGCTGCTTCTATTATCGTATTAGCATGGACGCTGGTCGCATTGATGTTCTCTTGGAGAGATGGTGACTTAGATTGGTGGTGGCTATTGATTTCAGCGGGACTTTCAGGAGTCACTGGGCTGGTTATTGCATTGGAGTCTTTACTATCCCATGATGCTGAATTATTGCAAAGATTGACTCGTTTTGCTAGAACCTTCCAATTGCTTTTGGTCGCTTGGTTATGGGGGTTGTTATCTTGGTCAACCTGGGGTTCTCTCGATTTATTTGGAGCAGAACCATTGTTAGAAGTTGTAGTGGTTTGGCTCAGCCTATTCACTGTGATTGAATTTCTCAACAGATTCAGGCTTGGGAGAATTAGATGGAATGGTGGCTCTGCACTGGACAAATTAGCCGGAGTAACTGCAGTTTTAACAGAAGTTGAAATGACAGAAATGAGGGCCAACTCCTCAGACATAATGTCTGGATTACGATGGGTTTTACATGGAGTTACGATGCTGTGGTTGTGTATTCTCTTGGTTATTGGAGATAATGATTTACTTGGAAAATATGATTCAATGGCGATTCAAAGTCGCCCAACTCTTTGGATTGCCTCACTATACGCATTGATGTTTGGTAGTGAAACTTGGCTACGTCTCCGTGGTAGAATGCCAAGTGCACTGCGTACATCTTAGTCCTACTAGTCGCTACAAGTCAATTAAATAATGTCAAAATATCTACAGTTATGCCCACAAATTCTATCTTTGGGTTAACCTGGTAGTGAAAAATAGTTTTGTTAATATCTAAGTGTAGTCATATAACAAACACAAACACAAATATTGCAGAAATAGCAACTCCTACCAGAGCGGAAATTCGAATTAATTGATTGTTTCGAGAAGAGAGGGGTTCGCCATGGATGGGTATTTGATCTTGAAGAGAAGGGAGGTCAGGTAGTTCTTTTTGTACCGGTTCTTCACTAATCTCTTCTTCTATAACTTGAGAAATATTTGAGGCTTCCAACTGTTGTCTAGCGAGGTCTTCTTGGGCCGCAGCGGCGGCCTCTTTGGCTGCATTAAGTTCCGATTCCGCCTGGTTCTTCGCCTCTTGAAGTTCCGA
>DAJY01000049.1:667-3569 GCA_002499015.1 Euryarchaeota archaeon UBA242 | reverse complement strand
TTGAAGTTCCGATTCTGCCTGGTCTTTCGCCTCTTGAAGTTCCAATTCTGCTTGTTGTCTTGCTTGATCTTGTTCAGCAATTTGGCGTGCTTCTTCTGCCGCCTGAAGTTGTAATTCGGCTTCGGCGTTGATACGGTCGATTTGTTCTTGTTCAGCAATTTGGCGGGCTTCTTCTGCCGCCTGAAGTTGAGATTTGGTCTCAGCTTTGATGCGGGCGATTTCTTCTTCAATGGCAATCCTGGCCGCGTTAATTTCTGCCAACGCATTCTCATGCTCTTCTTTTCGCAATTGTTCTACCGCGTCCCTTTGTGCTATAATGGATGCTTTTTCGGCCTCCATTCGGGATTTTTCGGCTTCTGTTTCGCGGGTTTTTTGTTGTTGAATTTCGGCATTGGCTTTCTCTTTTTCCTCTTTCTTCTCTTGGGCTAAGGCAGCAATATCATCGGCTGAAAGTTTGATTTCAAGGAGGTCTTTCTGCCCTACCTTTGAGAGTACTGCATCGATATAGGCTTCAAACTCTTCATCGGAAACTTCCTCGAACATCTCTTCCCGAGCCGCCTCCATGAGACCCTGTATATCGCGGGGCAAGAAAGTCCCAGGATGTGCATCTAGTTGGGTTCGGAAAGACGTGTAAAAAGACCGTTGTTCGGTTGAAATAAACCCGTCTGCAGTCATATAATCTTGTAGCGATGAGAGTATCTCGGTAAGATTGAGTGAGGTTGACACAACACTCGCCCTCCATCAATACGGGTCAATTCACTTCAAACCGTGCTTCTTTTTTGATTCGTCGTTTGACCAATGGTATGCCATCTTCAGTAGTCGGAGGTAATGGCTAAGTCCATCTCGCTCCATGCGCTGGTGAAGGGTATCGTTGTGCATAAAAATGTCTCCCCAAAGATTTGCTGCTGTCCCCTTCTTACCCTTTGGTAGATCGAATGTCGTCTTTGTGGTTGGTTCAAGTAAAGCTCGCCAAACCCTAGAAGGGTTAACTGCCATTGTGACTTCGACGATGATCTCATCCTCGTTCAATCCGGTTCCGGTTTGCCAAGAATCTTCCCCCAAGTCGGCGAGGAACGGTAAGCAGATGTCCTGAATCGAAAGGCTGGTCATCGGATCTGCGTTGGTTAAGGCTGAGAATGCTTCACGCATACGTCCACGGTCAGCGCCTCGAGCACCAATAGTATGACGCATCTTGTCAATTGATGTTGGTACCAAGAATCGGATATCGGTATAGTATACAAGTGGATTTTCGTCTCTGGCACCAAATATGTGAGAGTAAGGTGCTTCGTCACCTGATTCGCCAAGGTCTACAAGCGGGTATACTGTCTTCAAAGCGTTTGTAGCAATTGATTGAACAACTCGGCGCATCAAACGGTCTGGGGCAGCTGAAATATCGTTGAAAGTTTGAATGTATTCATCCATGCTCATGATATCATAGCCTCGGACTGAAAGGATTGAATGTACATTCGGGCCGACTTGTTTCTTTTCGCCATCATGGAAATCTGCCTGGCTAATCCAACGGGAGCCTTGAGCGACTTCGCTTGCTGCGACAAGATCTGCATAAGCCTTGAAACGGCGAGTTACACGGTTCATGAAATCTGCTTGGTCAAGTTTTGTAAACACTGTTGATTCATAATTAGACTTGAGGGCGTGGTCTGCCACTTGACTCGCGTTTACACAGGTCAATAAATTGCCCTGGTCGCGAGGGTATATGAGTAGGCGGCGGCGCTTTGCGGCTCCTCCTAGGCCACCAATACCTGGGTCTGTAAGCATGTATCCAAGTGAGGCACATACCTCGAATAATCGGGAGTACTTGTCTTCGTCGCTTGCACTTGCAATCCACTCATCCAAACCAGGTTCGATGCAATGGAATTCAAGAGGTACCATTTCAGAACCGGCACCAAACATTTGGCGGACAGTGGATGAGCTCATCATGCCCATTAAACAGTAAAGTGAAGTTTTTCCAGAAGTCATGTAAATATCAGTAATACCTTCTTCACCAAACGAGAGTCTGCGATCTGGAAGATTGACTAGGAGGTTAAATGCTGTAGGGGATTCCCTATTTCCATTAACTGCAGGCCAAATCCATGTGTTTGGTCGTGTCATTATGTATCCACTTGCGTCTTTTCCGAAACCTGCTGGAGAGAAGCGAGTCCAACCCAAACGGTTGTTGAAAGAAACACCTCTGTGCATTAAAGATGGATAAAAACATTTGTCCAATGGATCAGAATCTGGGACAATTCCTCGGTGACCGAGGCCCCATAGAATCGGTTCCCACTCAGTATCGTCGCCTTCTGCTGCGCCGAGGAAGGGGTGGTTGGAACTGGGTCCGTCGCCTGTAAGGAATGATCCTCCCATGCGCTCTTCGTCTCCTGCGGAACAGAATACTAGAGTTTGTGTGGTGGATAATTGCTTTGGAGTCCACATATTTGCATTGATAATAGTTTTTTGCTTGAGGAACTCTGCTACATTTGAAATTCGGCGTTCAAATTTGAATCGCTCTGCCTCAATCCAAGAAGATCCGAGAATAAGGTTGGTGTTTAGCAAACGTGCTTTGGCAGGCCCGATATATCGGGAGCGCGGGTCCTGGTTGGAAATATCCGATGCTGTAAGTGCTTTCCATGGCCCTCGCTGAGGAATATATTTGAGGAAAGATACGTGGTCAAACACAGCGACTTGCGCCCTTGAGACGGCTTCTTCAACAATGTCCATCAAGCGAACATATGATTCGCCTGCATGCATTTCTTTTGTTTCAGCATATACTTTATTTGATACAGATCGATGTTCCCACATATTATCACCTCAGAATTTTTTGCGCTTTGTTTCTTCTTCCGACGGTTCAGCACCTTCGTCGTTTGTTTCTCCTTCAACTTCGGCTTCTTCTGCTGCTTCTGCTGCTTCT
>DAJY01000049.1:0-488 GCA_002499015.1 Euryarchaeota archaeon UBA242 | reverse complement strand
CTGCTTCTGCTGCTTCTGCTTCTGCTGCTTCTGCTGCTTCTGCTGCTTCTGCTGCTGCTGCTTCTGCTTCTTCTTCTGCTTTTTCTTCCTTTTCGGCTGCTACGATTTCCTTAGCAAGCTTTTCTGCGGATTCTTGGATTTCTTCTCCTTTCACTGCTGAAATAATCAAGGCTGCTGTTGCTTGCATTGATGCATCAACATATGGTGCTGCTCGATAGAAATGTTGAATCATGATACCAATGGTTCCGAAGACTGCCCCTAAACCAATGACCCATCCATTGTTTATGTTCTGGGTGTTATCTGGATTAGTGTATAGTTCTGAAGCAGGTATTCCGGTTTCGGGTGGCCACCAGGTTGCGCCGCTGGCATTGGTCAAAACCTCAATAGTGGCCCAAACAGCGTAAACTATCATTATTATTGAAATGTAACTCATTAACATTCGATTTTCTAATAGAAATTTTATTAGAACCCGAGATTCTTTCGGTGAC
>DAJY01000012.1:13395-14312 GCA_002499015.1 Euryarchaeota archaeon UBA242 | reverse complement strand
CATATGCAAAGATGAACAATGATCCATCTTGGACACCGGGTTCTACAGGTCACTCCATTAGTGGTGGCGGATATGTAGAAGATGTCGGACCTGCTTCTGAAGGACACCTAGTGGTTGTAAACGATACCCGTGTTACCATTGATGACGCCTATTCATTCCACCCTTCAATCGGAGTTGACATGCAAGGAAACACACATATCGCTTGGATGGATGGCCGTGATTACGGATTTGAAAAGGATGTTAACTACGAAATTTACTACACCAAGTTGCGCCTACAAGGTGCAGGTGCTTGGGACGGTGCTGAAGACGGACTCTCCACATACGCTATCAAGAAGATTAACGATACACCTATCTCCAATGTAGAAGGGAAGACCGGAATATCTGGTAACAATCCATATGGTGGAAACTCAATGTACCCAGTATTACTGACCGATGATCAAAGCAATATCCACATCGCTTGGAGCGATTGGGGCAATATATCTGCTACCGAGGAAGTAGTCTATGTTAGGTTAAACTCAACAGAGAACACAGGCGATGGATTAGGACCTACAGGCGGATTCGATGGAGCACTAGATGAGTGGGAAATTATCCCAGTTACAAAGTGGGACTCCAACAAACTCGGACCAAACTCTGGAAGACAACCGAGTCTTGGTATGCCCCCAGCATTCTCAAATGATTTGGGAAGTGGAGCACACATTGCTTGGTCAGATACCAATAAGTGTGGCGAGGATGGAAACCAAAACAGGTTCACTGTTTGCTATTCACACGTTTTAACCGGTCAAGTCGATGTTGAATTCGATGAAGATGAAACATTCTATCATGTTATTGAACCGAGCCAACAAACCATATACAATCTCACTATGAACAATTCTACACCAGGTCCGAAAGATTTGGTTGCAGATACCTATGGATTGAAT
>DAJY01000012.1:0-13094 GCA_002499015.1 Euryarchaeota archaeon UBA242 | reverse complement strand
ACAGCAATTTTCGGTGAAACACCAATTTACTTAGAAGGTGGAGAAAATATCCGCTTCTATATGCGTGTACGCGCACCATCGGTGTATCAAGCCAATGAAGATCAGTTAGCACAAATTACAGTTATCGCAAAGTCCTACAAGGACCCAGCAATTCAAAATGAATTGGTTACACTGACTCTGATGGATGTTGTTCACGGAATTAACCTTGATACATCGCACAGCATGGCAGATATTGAGCAAGGGCAAACAGCGATATTCTCAATCACTATTACCAATACGGGTAACGTTCATGATGCATTTGTATTCTGGGACCCGGCAAGTCTTGAGGGGCAACAAGAATGGCAATTACCGTTCGGCTGGCAAATAAACTTCCCGACCCGCGTCGAATTAGACCCGGGTCAATCTGTGACCAAGAATTTGGAAATCAGTGTACCAACGTCTGAAGACCCAGGTGCATTCGTCATCTTTGTTAAGGGTTGGAGCGAAGGCGAACCGATCAAGTCTATCGCCAAAGGAACTTACGATGTTCTCGAACTAGGAGTATATGTTTCAATTCGTTCCACAGGTAATATCGTCTTTGAGATATTTGATACCAATGAATACATCTTACCAGGTGATTGTGCAACATATCCTATTGATGTAACAAAGAACTTCGATTCAGGCGACCTTGTCTTCGTGACACCGGGCGCTCCTGATGTCAAACCAGAAGGGATGGATTTGGACACATGGCGCAAGGATAATTGGGTAGTCAACATGGACTTCTCAGATGCTCCAGGTGGTAACTTAGTCGAAATGAGCGAACCTCGTGCATGGAATATTCCAGCAAATGCTGAATTTGTCACATATGAAGTAAGAGCTGATATTTGTGCCCCGACCAACGCAAGTGCAGGCCTAGGTCCAGCAGTAACTATCAAGGCCTATCTCGATGGATACCCAAGAATTTCTGATTCAATAATTCTTTCAACCAATGTAATCCATGTTTATGACTTGGATGCAGGAGTTGATCCAGAAGTAGGAACCAACCTTGTTGTAAACCCTGGTGACAATCTAATTCTGCCGATTACTGTTGAAAATGAAGGAAACGGACCTGATAGATTTGACTTCAGACTTACACGTGTAACCGATGCCTATGGTGTTGATGTTCTATGGGATATTACTGTACCTCGCCAATATTTACAAGAATTGAGCAGAGGAACATACCAGAATTTCGATGTAATGATGAATGTCCCTGACCAAGTTCAGGCAGGAACTTACACCGTTATATTGCAAGCATTCTCAGAAGAAGCGTACCCTGATTCATCTGGGCGCGATACACGACTACGTGATCAATTGGTTTTCAATGTTGAAGTAAGTGAATTCCATGACATGCAGATTAGCATAGACGAAACAGTGGAGAACGCTGTTAAGACCTCTGCACCGGGAAGAGTTGTAAGATACATAGTCAACATTACCAACAATGGTAACGTACCTGATGTACCTTCTTTGAATAACCACACAGCAACTCGTGATGGAGATGCTCTACTTTGGGGAGAACTACCTGGAATGGGTGCTCTCGACGGCTGGTCAGTTGAATGGAAGATGCTCAAGCAAATTGGGGTAGATGTTACTTCAGAGGAATCATGTTTGGAAGAAATTTCAACCGCTTCAGCATTCCCAGAAGATCAATGCGTATATCTAACTGATATCAATGAATTCAGATTGCCAGAGATGGACCCTTATACAACATACACCGTAGTCGCTATCGTAAAGATTGCAACAACAGCAACTCTAGACACACGGTACATTGGTCTGAAGGTTTATTCTCGCTTTGGCGATATGACTGAAGACGGCGACCATGATGATTCACCAGCCTGGGAAGGAGAGGACTTGGATAGTAACGAGCTTATTCTTACTCTAAGACTACGCGCCCCTAACTTAGTCATCAAAGAAGTCATTGTAGCAGATTATAGTGGCGATGTTGACACAACTATCCTGATTCAAATAACTTTACAAAACACAGGAAATGTGCATGCAACTGATATTGAAATCGTTCTTTGTGAATACGATGAATCAAGTATGGCTATCCAAAGAGAGATCGAAAAGAACGGCTGTGCTGAAGAGAACATCGTAATGCGCCAACTCGTTGGAGCCTTACTATCACCTGATGCTTCTGAAGAAGCGAAAGAGATTGAACTGTTCTTACTCTATCCAGTTACTGCAGGCTCCCACGGAGTCTACATAGTAGTTGATCCAATGAATGAAATCGTTGAGAGTAATGAAGGTGACAATGTAAAGAGAGTCGGAAAGGAAATTTCATCCTCCAACCCATTCATGGATGTTGCAGGCGATGTTGTCGGTAAGACCGCTCTACCACTCATGGTCATTCTGCTAACCTTCGCCCTTCTTGGAGTCGTTTACCTAGTTGGTAAGGGACGTAGAGATGATGTCAATCGAAGAATCGCTGAACAATCTTCACTGATAACAGTTCTAAACGAAGAAAAGTGATTTGATTCTGCTTAGACAGGCCTATCGGTTTGACTTTGGTGGTAACCACCATCTCAGTTCACTATTATTGTGAGTTGCGATGATGTGCCCTGCCCTGTCAGATATTTGTCTTTCAAGGCGTTGCTGGACCTCTTCGAGTAAAGCATTCATTTGCGTCTGCCCAAGTTGCAATTCCTTGGATAGCTTAGTGAGGTCCAATCTTTGTTGTGGAGCTTCAATGATAGTGTGCACCATCGCCCTTTGCTCGTATTTGTCAAAGTCACTGTCCACTGCGGCCGAAATACGATTACGAATGTGTTGATGTAGAGCGATGACAGCGTCTCTTTGTTGGTCTAATTGTTCAAGAATTTCATTGAGGTGAGATAGGTGCCCCACACCTTCGCCGACTGCGATTTTCTTCCTCCCACTAACCATTTCGACAACTGCCAAACTTGCCACAGGCAATCGGTTAGACAATCGCATCGGTCCTCCGCGAGGTAGTTTACGATGTTCACAATTGAATAGATCAGGACCTAAATCAATCCGTAATGACAAAGCCTTCTGAACACTGAAAATTGTTTTCGGTGGCCCACCCCTTTCACTAGGAACCTTTTCACTTTTCACAAAACTGCCTTTCTCTAATTCCTTCAAATGTTTCATTATTGCTTGTTGACTGACGCCGATAATTTCAGCCAGTTGCATTGGGTAGTGCGGTTCTCTAACCAACCGCTCTAATATTTGCCTTCTAACGCGGTTTTGCAGTAGGTATAACGCGAGGTCAATATCGTCCATAACTGCTCAACTCATGGTTATGTAGATGGCCGACCCCTTTCAATGCGTCGCAAAATTACATTTCATCCCATTGTTTCCAAGTGTTTCCATCCTCTTTGGATGCACTATCGTTTTTGATTGGTACTACTGGTGTTTTTTTGCTCGGATTAATCGATGTGATAGGTGGGGTGACTTTGACAGAATCGGAACCACCTTCGTCCCAAGAAGAAATCAAAACATCATTTTCTTTCTGCTGAATCTTTTGTTGCTTTTCAGAGGGCGTCGGTTGTAATTTTGCAGTCACAAAAGGATCCTGAACTAATTCCCCAGCCCCTTCAACATCGCCACGCATCAAGGCATAAACCTGATCGGTAGTCATCATTATCCCGCTTTGAACATCTCCACTTCCATCAACAAACGAACCATCTTGTTGACCGATACCAGAATCTGCGAATGGGCCAGAAACAGATTGGCTATTTCCCAAGGAGGGTGGTGAATCAGCAAAGGGTCCAGTAACTTCGTTAGCGACGACCTGTTGTAATTCTTCTCCATTGTTTATTCGTTGAATCATTGCTGGATTTAGATTTGTTACGGGGGTTAGTGTACCATCGGCTTGAACTATCATCATTTTTGACTTTCCTTTTGATTTAGTTGCTGCCATCAGGATTACAGATAACGGTAATAGTAAAATTCCCAGAACGCACATCAAACCACCAGTCAGCAAGCCTTTTGATTCAAACATTCCATATTGCATATCATCAACAGAAATCAACCAACCAACCTGTTCCTGACAATCAGTAGATGCACTACATTCGATATCTAAGGCGTACTCTGCAGATCCATTAATTTGCCACGATGCTACTGTTTTGAAATCCGTGCTATCACTTGCCATCGCTTGAAAGTCCATTAAACAATTTTTATTTTCAAGCGCTCCACCGACTCTCGCAGAACCATCCAACTTTGTCATTGTAATTTCAAAATCACTATTTCCGTTGATTGAAATAGCGCGGTAGCAACCACTGCTAATGTTGACAACATGAGTATCAGCACCTTGAAATTCGACCTCATTGTTCGAGCGAGGGTCAAAAATTGAATCTAATTCCTCTGAATTCATAGCAAGTAATAGAGAACCAAGTAGTGTAATAGCCAAGGCAACGACCAGTAATCGCTGTGGCCAACGACTGCTTGCTTGCTGCTGCATATTATCCCCTCTAACCTCTTCCCAATTCAAGGCTTGTGTGTATAATTAAGCTAATCCAAGATCTTTCAATTTCTCTGGAAGGTAGGTATCAGTAACGAAATCAAGACCATATTTGGCCAAGGATTGCTGCTCAGCCTTCACTCCGAGTTCCAGCATCATATTGATTTGATCTTGCCACCAAGTATCAGCAAATCGTGGATCGGTTAATTCAGCATTTAGAGCCTCAATATCTTTATTTGATAATTCATCACTAGGCAATTCATATGCTACTATGTCATCTGATGTTATTCCAAGATAACTAGCACTTGGAGTTGCCAAGTATTCAGAGATATGTGCAGTTTTAATCGCACCATAAGCAATTGATGCAAAGATTCTGAATGACCAAGGATCACCATCGAGGAAGACGATTATAGGCACATCCCACTCTTCACTCATGCGCTTCATGATTCTTCGAGTAGAGCGAGCGGGTTGCCCCTTTAGGTGCAATAGTCCACAACGATAGTTCTCATCAAAACCATTCTCAACAAGACGGTCAAACATACCACCAGTCTCAATAGCCATAATGAAATCAATATCATGTTCTAACAATTCTATCTTTTCTTCTTCAACATTGTATGGAAGACCATACCCTGAATCGCCGACATCATCTCTTGCATTAATTACCATCCATTCACCGCGACGGTTTCTTTCACGCAGTGTTAGATTTCCAATCATTCTGGCCCCATCTTCTTCAGGCCTCAACTTGAAGTCTTCACGCAGACATTTTGTCACGATTTCCAAATCTTCTGCAAGATTGTTAGAATCGTTTTGGGTACCAAATTTACCCATGCCCCAACTTTCAGAAATATAGTACATTTCTCTCAGAGTTGAGGATTTCCCAGCATCTATCATCTGTTCAATAAATTCAACTACGTGCAGTGTTCTAAGCAATTGCTTAGCAGAGCCCAAACTTGTAGCATCTCTAATTGAGCGTTTTTTACCATATTTGTAAACACCCAATTTAGGATCAAATCCAATATTATTCTTTGTTCTAACCGGGAGGGTCATAGAAGGAGGGTCGCCCTTGACCATTTTATCGTACATTTCTGCAACAACTCCGTGCATTGCAACCTTTGTTTCTTCTGGCGAGTGTCTTTTTACCATCAATTACCACCTCCGAATAGAGTTTGTTGGCCTTCGGGGGCCTCAACAGTTGGTTGCTCAAATGAATTGGATACTACCTCTGTAGGTTCGATATCAAAAGATTCATCATCATCAGATTCAAAATCCAATAAACTTTCATTATCGCGTGTTTCTATTATGTCCATGCCAGCTTTCTTCAAGGCCTTCTCTTGCCGTCTAATTTCATCCAAGAATTTCTCATCCATCTTTGTAGCACCAATCACTTCCTGTGAACCGCGATAGAATACATCAGTTTCAGTCCAATCTCCCTTTTCTAATCCACCCAAAGAGTAACTGATTGTAATCCTTTTCCCAGGCTCTAATGTTGCCAGTTTCCATGCCCAAACACCTGTTGCTTCCTTTCTACCACCCATCTCGTTATTGTCAAGGGTTGCACCGAATTTCTCAGGCCATGTACACAATATTGTATAGGAACGTGCCCTACTAGTATAATTGAATAATACAACAGAAACATCAGTCATCTTGGTTTCTTTATTCCAAGTGGTTTGAGTTTCACTGATTACAGCAGACATGATTTTGGTAATCGAACCGGCTAAATCGGGAATAGGGCGGTCAAGGATTTGAGCAGATTTCTCAGCGATTGCAGGTAAAATATCATTGATTAACTCAAACTTTTCTTGAGTTTTCGCCATCTTTTTCCTCTTCATTAGATGCTTTTTCAATCCTCTACCCATTTCCATAATGGCTTTTCTTGCTTCTTCCATGACTTCGGCATTATCAGCAAGCGCTTCCTTTGCTTCCGAAGTGAATTGAACATTGGTGCTTGCAAGATGGACAAGTATTGCAGCAGGACCCTTTGGCAAACCCTTTCCTCCAGCTTGTTCAAGGCCATATTGCCTCCAATTGACCGCTTCAATTGCTTTGGTTAGCAAGCATCCACCCTGTTGGTACATCAAAGGAACTCTATTGGCGAATCGCAATACCTCGACGTGCTTATCTGCAGCCATTGAGCCGCCAAAAATCAATCCGACTTCAACCTGGTAAGGATTACCATTGGCCACCGTGGGAATCCTCGTCATAGTGGTAATAAATCTCGAGTCAATTGTTTTTGAAAGGCCCTTTTTAATGAGCATCTCTTCAATTGGTGACAAACAATTTGTTGGCGGATTTAGTAGTTTAACTGCTTTCCCAGCAATAGTTTTCTCACCTTGCATCGCATCTAAGAGTGATCTAATTTGTTCTGGTTTGAGCCCTTTTGGTTTTGTATTTTCACCAATTTCTGATGCTTCACACAGTTCTTTAGCAGAACGGGATGAAACTCCAGAAAAACTCCCCCTCAAGAAAACAGTCATCCGTGAATCTTCAGATTCATTACACATCCGTTGTAATTGTCCTAAATGAATTCCTTGAGGATGAGGTTTGATGCTCTCAACTATTCTAGGTAGCCTTTCAGTAACTCTCGGCCAGTGATGAACTTCACCTTCTGGGTCGATGAATGTAATATCTGCATGAGGATTGACGATGCTGGTCATTCTGAGATATTGCCAAACAGATTGGCGACCTTTCTGATATTTTGCCTCCATTCTGCAAGTGATCTCTAATCCATGCTCGACCAGTTGACCATTTTCATCTTCCCATATTTCCCTAGCAGCATTAGATTTTGTAGCCTTGTTTTTTCTAGTATCCAATCCAATATCAACTACTGATGCTGTTGCTTCAGTGGCAATTTTTGAGCGTACATGCGTTGGCCTTCCTGTAGTCAATTGACTATACATTACAACCCCTGTGATTCCGATTCCTTGTTGTCCTCTCGATTGTCGAATAGCATGAAACCTTGATCCGAACAAAAGTTGACCAAATACCTTTTCAACACTTTGTTGTGGAATACCAGGTCCATTATCGGTAGTTTTCATTTCAATAATATCTTTATCAGCATTGATTTTATTGATTTGAATTCTCAAAGTTGGTAACATTCTCGCTTCTTCACAAGCGTCAAGAGAGTTGTCAACGGATTCCTTTACTGCAGTAATAAGTGAGCGGGCGAGGGAATCAAAACCAAGAAAATGCTTATTCTTTTCAAAAAATTCAGAAATGGCTACTTGTTTTTGGTTGTCTGCTAGTTTCTGTGCAATGCCCATTGGAAGGTCCTCCGCCTCTTGGTCCTCCTCAGTCCTAATGACTTCGGGCCAGCAGACAAATAGCCTGCCCCTACGACGGTTCTTAACGAATGGGGGTCAATATCTTGGATGATTGTCTTTTGATAACGTTGAAATCGTAAGGGGACCGCTTTACATTACAGGTAGTCGGAGGGATAGAGATTAACTGAGCCCTTTGCTAACCCTCTGCTCAGGTGGAGAATCATAGGGTAGGCAGTGTACACTGGGGGACTGAACACCCATTGTACTCTTCCATAATGTCTTGAGGGGTTTGACAGAACCCTTGCGATTTCATGGAAATGATATGTCGGTTGACTAATCATTACAATAACCAAATATTTCATATGAATCCGTTGGGTTAATATGATGGTAATCAAGAGTCGCGTGCATGGTGAGAGTGTTGGCCACTGCAGACTGGCAATTAGGCAAAGCAATTAGCGGAGCTGGTGAGCAATCTCATATTTTTAGGGAACAACTATTCTTGACTGCGGAGAAAATAGTAACTGAAATTGCTCCTGAACATGGTGCTGACATAATTGTAATCTGTGGGGATTTATTTGATCGTCCAGAGGCTTCATGGGAATTAATTGAGAGAACAGCAGAGATGTTGAAGAAAACAAAAATTCCAATACATATTATCTCAGGTAATCATGACGCATTAGATTCATCACAAGAAACCTGTCTGTGGAAACTTAATCGTGAGTTGGGTAATCAATCGGATATCATAATTCATAAAACCCGTGAGCCGCATCATATTGAGAATTTAGGTTGCACAATTTACCCCGGAGTGCTCAATGCTAGATTTGACAATTCCGACCAAGTTGGATGGATTCCTGAAAGGAACAAGAACGATGGAGTTAGAATCGGTTTATTCCACGGCGCGATTGTGAATTTTGGAGAAGGTGATGATGCAAGAATCAAAAATCTCGAGCCTACACTAGCAATCGACAAAAATTTGGACATCGCCTTACTTGGTGATTGGCACCAACCCAAAGGAGATGAAGAGAATTCACCAATGGCTCAACCCGACAACAGATTGTGGTATACATGGGCTCCTGAAGCACAGAACTTATCCAACAACAAGATAGGCAGAGTTCTTATGTGTGATTTAGAGGTTTCAAAGGATCCAAAAACAACCCCTATTGAAGTTGGGAAAAATTGTTTTATCAACAAGTCAATTGAGTTCGATGAAAGTTATGAAAATGAATATTTTGAAAGCGAAATAGATTCAATCTCAGAATTAATCGAGCAATATTCTGAATACAACTTGATAATTCGAATTATCGCATCTGGATGGGTTAAAGAAGAGGATTACAATCGATTAGAAATTGCAGTGAATGACTTGAAATCTAATAATAATAAAATAATGTTCAAAGATAAACTGAGTATTTTACCGACCAACTTAGATAAATCAGAGAACATGATAAATCAAATTTCTGAAACAATTAATGCATCTGAAGAGGCTAAAGAGATCAAGGATTTAGCAATCAAGTTACTCTACAAATACGCAAGACAAGAACTAGGTGGTGAGTAATTTGACACTCCAGAGAATCAATTCAATTGAAATAGAGAATTTCCGTTCATACTCAACAAAGAAGGTTTTCAACTTCGAAAACGGATTGAACTTAATAAGTGGAGAAAACGGTGCTGGAAAAACAAGTCTTCGACTTGCTATCGTTCTTGGTCTCTTCTCAAGACCTGGAGGTAAAGGTTTGGAATCTATCATGCGAAGTGGAAATAAACCCGAGGTAAAGATTGAGTTCGTTGCTGAGGGAGGCACATACATTATTGAGAAAACTTTTTCCAAGACACCGAAAGATGGAGTTGCAATCTTAACTAATCTCGATACAAATGAAAGAATAGACATTACTGATGAAGCAGTCTTAAAGTGCCGTCAATTAGTTACAGGAAGTGAAGAATCAATAATCAACAAAATAGATGGAAATTTCTCACCTTTGAATGATGCAATAAGTAAAGGTAAAAGTTTCTCTGAAGGAGAAGTCACAAAGATACTAGGAAACAACATGGGGTCACTTTTGTTCCCCGAACAGGGCCGTTTAGTTGAGTTATTCGAAACTAATGATGTGTTGAAAAATATAGGCCTTGACAAGAACACTTTAACGACAAATAATGACCTTGAAAAATTGATACTAAGGGCAAATGGAGAAAGAACCGAGAGGTTAACAAAAGTGAAGTTTGATTTTAAATTTGACTTAGAAAACAACGTTGCTATCAATATGGCTGCTAATAAAAAATTAGAATCCAAATTCAAAGCAGCAAGAGTACTTTGGGAATCTGTGGATAATTACAAAATTACTGAGTCGAAATTGCAAGAACATTATGCCAAGTTAGAATCTTTAAGATCGGAACAAGAATCAGACTCTGAGGGTGAAAATTTAGATGAGTTGGCAAAAAAACTGGAAGAATCCGCAGAAGAGCATAGAGAGAAAAGAGAATCTGCCGAAAAGAAAACATCATCTGCAAGCAAGGAACTTGAAGAATCAAAACAATTGCAAAATGACAGAGAGTCGATAAAAAAGCAAATAAATGAACTAAAAACCGAGATTGAGGTAAATAAATCAAAATTAACTTCAGAAAATGAAAACCTCCAGAAGTGCGAAGAAAAATACGAAACATCAAAAAAGAAGATGGATGAAGTCAAAACTCAAATTTCAGAACTAGATAGTTGGATTGATTACAAAGGTGACGATTCATATCGGCAAGACTTACAAACAATTATGACAGATTGTGACGATGAGTTAAAGAAGATTGATGAGAATAACAAAAAAATTGTTGATATAGAGCAAGTGATGAGAAAAATAAATCCAGCATCAACCGACCAGTGGAGCAAAATCAATGAATTACGAAATGAAATTAGTGTGGCGAAAGGGCGTCTTTCGCCCTGGGATTTAAACAAATCCAACGTTCCTAGTGGCTATGAACTCAAGGTGGATGGAGAGGAGTTTAAAGAGAAGAGTGGTAAAATAAAATCTTCTCTTGTTATGACTGACTCTAAAAATAAGGTCATCATCTCAATATCGAATCCTGAAGAAAGTAAAAGCATAGATGAATTAGAATCACAATTGAATGAGATTTTCACTTCACTAGGTGTAGAAGGAACAGGAGAGCTAAGAATTAGACAGGAGAAATTCGATAAACTTGAGGAAGGTTTGAATGATATCAAAAACAACAAATTTCGCAGTAAAGAAGAAATCGAGAGAAGCAAATTGGACTCAGAAAATAAACTCAAAGACCGCAAAAAGAAACCAAAATCTAAGGAGCCAGAGAGCGAGTTAACTGAACTGTTTTCAAAAAGAAACCAACTCGGAGCAATACAGAATGCAAACGAAGAAATTCGTGACGACCTAGGTAAAGAACTAGGCGGTCTCCAAACCTCTACTAAAAATTTAGAAGATAAAGTTCAGTTGAATGAAAAAGATAACTCTGAGTTAAATGGTAAACTCGAAGAGCACAGAAAACTATACATCAATGATTCCGAACTTGTTGAGAAATTAGCAATTAACCGGAAGACGTTTGAGGAAGCTAAAGCGGTTTCTGACCCATTAACCTCATCAAAGGAGACTGAAGAGGACGGAGCCCGTAAAAAGGCTAGCAACATAAGAAAGGGCAGTGAAAATCGCAATCGAATAGGTAGTGAAATTACAGAATGTAAAACATTGATTGATCACATAATAAAGGAATCTGATTATTCAAAATATGCTGAGGCAGAAGAAAAATTGGAATTAGCTAAAGATGAGTTAGAACTTGAAGTATTGAAAACAAAGGCTATTGTCTTGCTTCAACAATCCCTTGAAAATCTAAAAGAAGATAAAATGGAATCGATATATCCTGTGCTACAAACAATCATCAATCAAGTAGCAGGGCACCTCTATGGAAATGGAGCAAAAATAATCCTGAATAAAGATGGTTTTCCACAGTCTTTGGTTCGTACGGGTCGCTCTAAAATTAAGTTTGAATGGGAGTCATATGGTACAAGGGAACAACTTAATCTGTTGTATAGGTTAGCACTTATTCGAATAATTTCGGATGAAGAGGAGACCTCGCTTTGTTTTGCTTTAGATGACCCACTTGTCAATAGTGATAGATTACGTCGAGAAAAAATTCTCAGCCATTTGAATGGATTGATCTCTAAAGGGGAGCATCAGGTATTAGTTTTCACTTGTCATGCAGAAGATTACACTACTGGCAGCACTGCTGGAACCGTAGATCACCACATTAAACTGTGAGAGAATTAACAAATTACCCTTACGACACCCACGCGTGAGATGTATGTCGCTTCGGTACGGTTGTAAACATATACGGCTACAAGGGCCCCCCTTGCAGATGTATGATCATGAACACCTATTCGTAGATGATTTTCAAATCGACCAATCCTGTAGTGTAGAGGTCATTGTTAGTGTCGATGAAAAAGAGGTAGTTAGTGTTGGAAATGAACCCCTCTGGAAAAGAATTCGTTGACCCTACTCCGAGATTTGCATGTTGAGACATGGTTCCGCTAACTGGATCATATGTCCACAATTCTGTCCCGAACCCGTCGGTGTGCGCAAAGTAGAGTTTTCCGTTGAACACATGGAGCTCCCAGCTCCCGCTCCCTGGGTTAAATGGAATGAGTGTTGTTGTGTTCAAAATGAGGCTCTTTCTAACAATGACTACTTGATTGGTTGTGACATTTTCATCTAAGTAATATAAATCCGTTCCAATTTGTTGCAGATTAGATGACTGTAACCGCGAGTCAGTTATCGAAAGATTGACATTTCCGGTGACGGGTAATGTGCCGTTGACGGTGCAGTCCGTTTGCCAATAGGTTGAGTTGGAGTAAAAGTACGCAGCGTTGCCCGATGGCCCACCTACATAGGGGTGATACGAGCCTGATGATTGATTGAATATTTCAATTGTCCCTGAAAGTGTGCCGTCAGTACACCAAATGACACCACCCTCAAGTGCTGCCATGACGGTTTGATTGTTTGCAACATTTATCGGAACTTGCAATTCGCTCTCGGAAGGGTCTGTGCCGTACGTGTTGAAGATTACTGTTCCGTTGGGTTGGCCATTAGATCTAAACAATGCATACGGGTAGGTTTGACTGGTTCCGTTTCCATTAGGAGTTTGTCCCCAAAAGAAAAGATGAGAATGCCCTGCAAAGAGCAGTGTCGGTTGGTCTATGTATACAACGGAAGTGAGATTTTCAACTTCGACTGTTCCGGATATGGTTCCGTTCGATTTCCAAAGATTGTTCACATAGTCTCCGGATGGATTAACGAAAAAGTAGACTTCGCCATTATACACAACAAAACCCTCTTCCATTAGACCATTATAGCCAGGATAATAATTGTCACATTCCACATTAGTTGAGGAATTGG
>DAJY01000093.1:3850-9295 GCA_002499015.1 Euryarchaeota archaeon UBA242 | reverse complement strand
GCTAGAGTACAGGTCGAGGAACATATTATTTATCCACGAATTATCGATGCAATCGCAGCAGGAAGAGTCTCCTTAGAAGATAATAAAGTCACTATCGCTGACGTTCTGTAAGTTGTGATTTTTCATTATAATTGGAAAAACCATCGCTTAGGCCAACAATATTTATCGTTGCTAAGCCATCAAATAATGAATTGACACTTGAACCATCACCCATTTGATAATCGGCAGGACAGTTGGCGAGTAACGGTTGCCGATTTGAATTGGAATCAAGGGGAACTCCACCACCGCTTTGCAATAAAGCCTGTAGAGAATCCAAATCTAAATCAAAGGCATCACATGGAATAAATTGAATTGGCCCAGATATTTCACGGTGTACCCAGCGAATTACATCACTCAATTTTTGACAATATTTAGGGTCTGGCCAAACCTCTCCTTCAAACAACGAGGCTCTTTCTTCATTACCGCAGAGGGTAATAATTTTTACAATACCGCACTCCATACAAAGTTGGCGTATTCGTTCAACTCCGCCAAACATCAATGCCTTGTCTTGACCCATTCTCGTACTATTTCCACCGGCAAAAATAACTGCTGAAAATTGCAGAGAATTATTGTAAGTCATCCAAACCCTCTAGAGCAATTTCTAATTCGGCTAAGAGGCTACGAACCCTCTCCAATAATGCTTGTCTTTCTCTGGTTGAACGGGCTTCTGGTAACCATTCCAGCAACCGCCTAACATCCTTGGCATCGCGTTCAACTGTCCACTTCAAGACCGATTCTAAAACCGGGTCTTCAGTAGGTAGAAAGCGGTCCGCCATAGACTATTGCAGTTAGACCAAGCCCTTCAATTCTGCTCTGCTAAAGCCCGTATTCGGATTCGTTCAAATAATTCTCCACCAGTGGGTGCGAGTTCTATCATTTGTTTACAAGTAGTTGAATTTCTTTTTGATAACGAGCAAAAAATTACTGCGGTTTGATGCCATAACTTACTCTGTTTTGACATTTCAACAATCCATGTATCATTGGGAACAGGGCTCCCGCCGCGAATTATCTCCTCTGAGATATCAAGAATCATATCCAATGATTCTTGCCTCTGCAATAAGTGAATAAAAGCCATCCATGGGTCTTCGCCCAAGTCATCTTTAGACAAGTTGGAAAGAAGTATACCAGCCATCTTCAAGTCTTCATATCCGTGCCTTTTCCATAGTGCAGGAATTAATCGTGCCAACTTTCTCCGATTTTTACTATTGGTCAGCACCCATGAAGCGATTCTTCTCAGTTCAGGATCTGCACATCCAAGATTGAAAGAAAACCCCGCATCATGCGCTAATAGATCTGAAGTAGGTTTTACCATTAATCCAATACATCCTTTGGCATAAGCAAGGCGTAGAAATTTCAAACTCCTTCTTTTTCCTAACAGGACTTTTGGCGATTGATTGTTGAGAAATTCGTCTAAATCAGAAATCAAGAAGAACCACCATTAACCGTCTTTTTACGAACAGTATCAAAAATATCCCCCACCAATCCAACCGAATCACGCAGGGTTGCAAGCATTTTTTCCATCACATTAGGGTCTGCGAATTTTTCTTTAACCATAATTCGCAATCTTTCTTCAATGATTGCGTGGTCTTTATCATCAATCTCAAAAATTGAACGAAGATGTGCCAGTACTCTGAATTCATCTCTCGAAAGAGAAGCATTGACGATTGCAACTTCGAAAACTTTGATATAAATAATTCTTGCCTCGTCCATCGAAATAATATCGCCCTTCGGGCTTTCCCGCCCTTCTTTTATGGCTGAGTAAATTTCGCCAGGTTGCTCACTTGTAAGAGTCAGTGCACTAGCTAATTTTATAATCAATCTCTTCTCTTCTCTAGTCAAAACACCGTCTGCTAGCATTACTTCTACAGTGGTACGGAAGATGTTCAAACTACCGAGTGAGAGTTTGGACATATCAAGCCCATTGATTTCCTCTTCTTGAATACATTGCCTAATCATAATCATTGATTTATGCTACTTTTTAGCAAAAGGGTTCAATAAGTATTGGCATGTCGCATTATTTGTTCACTTCCCTTTCACGCTTTGAGATGGCAACATTTCAAGCATTGCAATGTAGTGTAAGACTCACCGAGTCTTTCCAATCTATGCGAACGGTTTAGTGAACACAAGGAGATAATTAAAATGACTCAACAAAAAAATAATCGTGACCCAGGTCACCATCAAAAGCAAAAGGCGATGAAGTATTTAATTCGCGCTGACATCAAGGTCAACGGTTCCGTCCAAAGAAAGGACATAATCGGGGCCATCATGGGGCAAACCGAAGGTTTGCTCGGTGACGAACTAGAAATCCGCAAGTTGCAAAGAACAGCACGCATCGGCCACGTCGATGTTGAAATTGAATCAAAGGGCGGTAAAGTGCACGGAATAATTTCAGTGCCAAGCAGCATGGATAATGTTGAAACTGCAATTATTGCATCCGCATTGGAAACAATTGACAGAATTGGCCCATGTGCAGCAGTGATCAAAGTAATCGACATCCAAGATGTAAGGGCGACCAAGCGAACAGCTGTTGTTGACCGTGCTAAGGAACTACTCCTTAGATTAGTTAATTCCGGTGAAGCTGCATCAAAGACAGTAATCGAAGAAGTACGCTCGGTCTTAACAACCGGTACTGCAACATCTTTCCACGGATTAACCAGTGGACCAAACGTTGAATCTTCAACTTCACTAATTATCGTTGAAGGAAGAAATGATGTTCGTAACCTATTGAACTGTGGCGTAAAGAATGCAATCAGTGCTGATGGCGCTGGCGACATAAAGCAAGAATTGATAGACTTAGCAAATAGCAAGGAAACCGTAATTCTAGCAATCGATGGCGACAGAGGTGGCGAGATGTTGTTTTCACAACTAATCGAAACTCTGCAGGTAGATTTCGTTGCACAAGCACCAGTTGGACAAGAATGGGAACTACTGCCACAAAAGACAGTAACAAAATGCCTTTCAATGAAAGTTGAAGCAACAAAATTCTCACATATGCTGAAGAAGAAGCAAGAAAGTGATAGTGGTAATGCTACTGAAGATAAGAATTGGACAGAGGATATGCCTGAGGAATATATGGTAGAAGAAGCCCCAGCAGAAGTACAAGAATTCTTTGACCACCTAGACAATCTTGAACCTAAAAAGGCTGTATTTATCATGGTCGACGGAACGGTATCTGAACCAGTAGGCGCATCCACTCTCGCAAAGAAAGCAAACGAAGCGGACGGAGCAATTGCAATGGTCATCAATGGCCCAGTTAGCGAAAGAACATTAGATATTGCAAGCGAAGCAGCAATTCCAACAGTTATCGGAACAAAGGCTGGAAAAGGATTTGCAACACGTGAAGATGTCAAAATTTGGTTATCAGAAGATCACCGCTGAAACCTGTATCAGATTCTAACCCCGCCTACAGGCGGCAATCTAATGCTGTTGACTACATGGTTTACACCATTTTTCAACTCTACTAATTCAGCAGGATGTGGTAGTTCTAATTGGTCAGCCATCAATGGTAGGCTTATGCCGGGGCCTGGAATTCTTTTGAGAGCAATACCGAGTGCAATCGCATCATTAAGGAAATGCCCACTTGCACCAGAATGCCTTGCCTCTAGTCGTAAACGCGACCACTTACTCATCTCAGCAACTGCGCTGGATAATTGGGAAAGTAATTCAGCACGAGCATCATCTCCTTTTTCCTGCCTAGGAATTAACCGAATTGCTAGTCTCAGTATTCTATCGACGCGCATGTCGCGAGGCTCAATGCCAACATGACTGGCTAAATTTCTCCGAACTGAATTCAATGACTCAAAACCCTCTTTTTGCACAAGTTCAGCGTCTTCTTTGAGTCCAAGATTAGTTAGAAGTGCTGAAAGTGCAACAAGAGCATTACCCACTCCTCCTCCGTTTTCCGCATTGGGGATTTCATTGCTATGTTTTTCAACCATGACCCTTTCTTCAATAACCGGAGTCTCAATGATTTTCTCCTTGACAACAGGCGTAATGTGTTTTTCTTCAACAGTAGTTTTCTCAACAATTTTATCTTTGATAACAGGAGTGGCAACTTCTTGTTGCGCGATAGTTTCCTCTTCCATGGCCTCTAAAATCGCTTCATGAACATCAGGCAGCCCATCGCGCGGCAACAAAACCTCTTTGCCGTCCTTACTCACCATCGGCACTAAAGTATGACGAATAGGAGATGGGCTCCATGAAGTGAAAGTGAAATCAGAATCTTCAACCGGACGTGAAGCCAAATGCCTGAGGAACTGAGGGATTGTATTGTGGAGATTTTCAATTGTATCTGGTTTGCGTAGTTCTAGTTCGGTGTCGAGTGCCAACGCGACATCGCTTTGCCATGGTAGCGCTTTGAGACGGCGGCACAGAGATGGATGTTGAGGGATTTGTACACGCATATTGGAAATCTTTCTTGCAGCAGACACGAGATTAATCTTAACTTCAGCCCGCAAATGAGTAACATTCCAACCACGATATTCTAATTCTGCCAATTCTTGATCAGTCTTTGTGGCTAATCTTTTCATCGTTTCACCGGCGATTATATCGCCAGCAGTAGGTGATGCAGAAGCGGATTTACCAAAGCGGCGAGTAGATGCTATCAATTCCTCGAATGCACGAATGTTCAATGTGGAAGTTGATATTTTTTCATCAGCCTTGCCCTGGCCTAGCAAATCTATCCAATCACTTTCTAACATTCTCAAGTGTCTCGCGCCGCGCCTCGCTTGTTTGTCAATAAACTGTTCCATATTGGTCAATAGTTCAGCATCAGTATCAATTTCTCTTAGAATAGCAATTCGTTTATCTACTTCAGCAGACCCATCATATGAGGAATCCAAACTGTTCAAATTATCAATCAATTGTAATCGAACATCAAATTTAGGAGCTTCCGCTTTCAATAGTTGAAGTGAATCACGCGGTTCATCGACAACACGGTGTCGCCAATCATCCATTACCAAACCCATATCTTCATATTTAGCGACCAATTCCAAACCATCAAGTTCAATTTGTCTCCAATCATGTTGCAAAGACTCAACAATATCGATAAAATCTTGAGTTTGTTCAATCCGGCCTGCTAATGCTTCACCCTCATGCTTTCTCTCTGGCCACCTAGAGATGAGTTCCTGCCAACTTTGCATAGCGTTTAGATGGATATTTATCATGCTATTTATCTCCGGAAGATTTGATTCCCATTCCAATAATTCTTCCGGATTCGCATCTTCTTCACTTGGTAATATTATTCCAATATTTCTCCAATTTTTCAACTGGTCATTGAGAAGTTGCAGCCTTTGATGGAGATTATCGGCAATGGTGATGATTTGTTCGCTGAGGTTTTGAATATCAGCCGACAAACCCTCTTCGATAAGTACGACTCTTCTAGCCTCATGGTGGTCGGCTAAACTA
>DAJY01000093.1:0-3678 GCA_002499015.1 Euryarchaeota archaeon UBA242 | reverse complement strand
TCATCATGCAATAAATACCATTTATCAATTTCATCAAGGGCATCCTTTAGATTTAATTCAGAAATATATACAACATCATAACCCGCTTCCAACATGTGTTTCATCGAGTCGGTTATCAATCGGTTTTGCTTTTCTTCGATTCGTTCAATTTCACCCAATTCCATCTTGATAAGTTCATAATTATCTGGATCGGCTAAGTAGGGTACAACTACTATTGTAGCGGACCTATTTGAAAAATCCAATGAGTCAAACCGTTCCAGTAATTTCTTGCGAATTTCACCCATCCCGTTAGTAGCCCATTGTAGCGCTCCGGCCTCAAGCTCCAATTCCCAGGGTCGATTTTCCTTGGCCCAGTTTTGATATTCAATCAATATCTGGTCTCCTACCATCGGATTTTTCAAATCATTTACCCAGCCCAAAGCCAAAGTGACATCCTCGTCGCTCCAGTTGTCAATAACAGGAGTTAGCCTATGACGTAGATTGACACTTAGATCAACTAAATATTCTGCCTTTTGCAATCGTTCGCTAGATGTCGCTGAATCCTTTGAAAGAAAATCTTCCAAATCGTCAATGATTAACCCAGATTCACCCCATTCCTCCAATCTTGAGTAATACCAAGGGATGTCAGTATCGTCATCGGAATCGTTACTCACGGGCTCACCTAACCTTGCTAAGAACAGCCACAGCCTTTGAATGTGAGCAATGTTGGAGACAAATTGTTGCTTTTTTCCACCGAGATAAGGTAGTGCCGTCACGTATTAAATTGCTTAGAAAATACCTTGTCTAATACTTCCCCCTTTAGGGGGGGTGGTTAAATTCAGAAGGTCGGGAAAACACCCCCAATAACCACTTTCCAGCCGCAGACCATAAAGGCATAAAGGAAAGGTGGGCGGTAATGGAACCCCTAACATTACTTTTCAGCCTCATTTGTATTGGTGTTGGAACTGGACTTGGTTATTGGCTGAAGAGAGCCGATGACAAATTCATTTTAATCAACGAGACGGGAATTTTGCTGCAACAATCGCAAGCTGCAAATTATTCTCATCTTAACAACGAAATCGGCGTATTACAAAATTCAGTTGGCGGTATGTTAGGATTAATCGATGCCCTAAGAGCAACTAACCCCGAACTAGATGGTGCGATTCTTTCACACGCTACAATCACTCGCTTGGAAAATCTCGGAGAATTTGCCAATCAAGAGGACATCGACTCTGCGATTAGAGATTCCTTGCACTGCATAGAAACTCTTGTATCGACAGTAAGTAGCGATACTACAGTCGGTTCTGAAGGCGTTCTTAATTCAACGAGTTCGGCTTTGGTCATCCGTCTTCTCGACCTATTTGTCAGCAAGAATGTGACACTAGAGCAATTAGGAATGAGTTCACTTTCAGCCCACAAACTCGGCCACGTTAGCATGTCTCTACGCAGATATGAATGGGCGGAATCAGCATTCGGACTTGCCTATCAAGCATCTCCAGGCAATATCAATTTACTAGAAGGATTGGAAAAGATTGCTATAATTAAGAGCGACCCTGTATTGCGTCGTCATTGGCTAGAGGCTAGAATGAGCGTCAATCCAGACAATCCAGAATTACTTCGTGCACATGCACACTTGTTGGCGAGTTTAGGTGATGAAGAAGCAGAAAGAGATGTTCGCCGCTTAGAAGCACTAGGGCTTGATACAGCAGCAGACCGTTCACTATTGTCTGGGCTACGCGCTAGAGCGGGCGCTCGCAGTGAAGCATTGGAAGCGATTGAAAACGCACTCGCAGAAGATCCAAGCATCGCTAATGACTGGTATAGTCATGCTAAATTACTCTACCAAGAAGATGAAATGGGTAAGGCACTAACCTCAGTTGACCGTTGTTTAGAATTGAATAGACAACACGGTGATGCATGGGCATTGATGGCAATTCTACTAGCGTCTAAGGAAAACAGACTCAAAGAGGCATTGAAAGCCGCAACACATGCAGTAGCGCTAGACTGTGGTGGAGTAGAATTGATACTGCTGAAAGTAGACCTATTAATCGCAAGCGGCTCTCCTTCCGATGCTGAAAGTGCACTACAGAAGGCACTAGCAAATAACCCACAAAATGGAGAGTTAAGAGCAGTTATAGCCTCAAGAAAATTACTTGAAGGCGATTTCATGGAAGCACAAAGGTTACTCGATGAAACACCAGTCGGTATTGACCACACACTCCTACATGTTGTCGAGGGGCGCTTACATTTGGCCAATGCAGACCGAGCCCGTGATGGTACTGGGCAAACTGATGCAGCTCTGTTAGCCGAGGCCTTTGTTGCATTCGATGAAGCACTCAAATTAGATAGAGAATCGGGAGTCGCTTGGCTTGGACTTGCTAGAAGCAATCGTTTACTACAAAACTTTGACCAAGCAGCAGAATCACTTGATAGAGCACGAAGGTTATTACCAGAATCTGACCCTTCCGCATCGATTGAGTCGGCTTTACTATCTCTTGATAATGGTGATATTTCAGCCGCTAGCACCTTTATTGACGCTGCCGACATCCACGGAGAGAATGCAACAATTTCCTATGTAAGAGGAAATATCGCAGCCCGCGGTGGACATCTAGAACAAGCCCTAAAACATTATACTGAATCTCTGAAATATGACGCCGGACACATCCGGGCCCGTCTAAACAGATGTAGTGTTTTGATGGCAATGAATGAACCAAAGAAAGCATTAGATGATTCAGAAATACTCTTAGATTTGGCACCAAGTTTGATTTTAGCACGGTTGCGAAGAGCAGAATCCTCCATGATGCTTGGAGAGTGGGAACCGGCCAGAGACGATCTTAAAATCGTTCTAGAAAATGCACCTCATCATCATCATGCACTAACACAACTCGCATCATGTCACATGTCATTGAAGAGGCCAGAAAGAGCAGAAGCGCCGTTGAATGAAGCGCTTAGATTAGTTCCAAACCATGCACCTGCTTGGCATCAACGCGGTCTACTCTACCTCGACTGGGGTAGAGAAGAGGCAGCGTTATCAGACTTTGAAGCAGCAGTTCGTTCCGATTCTCAGCACTTGGACGCACGGCTACATATCGCAGCATTACACCACGAAGCACAACGCCTTGACCAGGCTAGTGCAGCATGGAAGAGCGTACTTGCAATCGATGCAGACTGTCAAGTCGCTCGCACTCGTTTAGATGAATGTGAAATCGCCCAAATGTCCGCTTCCAACTGATAGCGTTTGAAGCGAAGTGATTTGAACAAGGCCCTATCTGGGGCTGTTATGAGCCTAAGCATATCCAATATAGCACCGAGTTTCAATCTTAAAAATGCAAATCCAAAGCATGGAGGAGAAATGGTTTCTCTTGAGCAAGCCAAAGGAGAGAATGGTATTGTAGTTGTTTTTGAATGCAATCATTGCCCATATGTCGTTGCTAGTTTTTCAAGAATGGATGCTATGGCTGAATACTGTGCTAGTGTGGGAATCGGTTATGTTGGAATCAATTCTAATGATGCAAATAATTACCCAGATGACTCCTTTGAAAACATGGTCAAGAGGTCGAATAAGGGATTGCCATACTCATATTTGTATGATGCAACACAACAGGTTGCACAACATTATGGGGCTAAGCGAACACCCGAGTTTTTCTTATTCAATTCACAACTCGAACTGGTCTATCAAGGAAGAATGGACGATTCCCC
>DAJY01000074.1:6958-8331 GCA_002499015.1 Euryarchaeota archaeon UBA242 | reverse complement strand
GGCGGCGGAGGAAGAGATTCTGGACGCAGCAGCGGTGGCGGCTATAGCGGCGGCGGAGGAAGAGATTCTGGACGCAGCAGCGGTGGCGGCTATAGCGGCGGCGGTGGCTACGGTGGCGGTCGAGACGGCGGAAGAGATTCTAACAATGGAGGATACCGTGGTGGTGATAGAAATTCGTACCAAGGTCGTGACAATGGAAGAGATTCCGGACGTGATGGTGGAAGAGATTCTGGACGCGATGGTGGAAGAGATTCTGGACGTGATGGTGGAAGAGATTCCGGCAGTGGCGGAGACAGAGGTGGAAACCAAAATGGTCGATCCGATTCCTATCAAGGGGATAAAGCGCCTAAGCAGGACAACAGAGAGCCTGCTAAAGCAAAACAGGATAAGTCTAGTTCCAACAAGGAATCAAGTAACAGTGGCTATCGTGGAGAAGCAAAAGGTCGAACTTACACCCCAACGCATTCTGAAAAGAAGGGATTCTTGGGTGGGAGAAGACCACTCACCCGTGATCAATTGCGCAACAGGCCAGAGCACACACGCGAAGGCGGCCGTGGCGGAAAAGTTGCTAGTAAGCGTAACTTGCATGCACAAAAAGATGATTGATCAATCTCTTTGCAAGTGCAACCTTACAGCTCTTGCTAGTCGAATGTGCTATTTTTTGCTTTGATTTAATAAGGGGTCGATGCTATGGAGCATCATGTCAGAAATATCGACAATACCTGCAACAGAACAAAATTTAGTCGTCGAAAACGATAACCACGGCTTTGATGAAAAACAAAATCAAGAACCTCCAAGAATGCATGATGTGTTGATTGATGGCGAACCTGCCAAAGCAGGAGTTGGTTCATTTGGAGGATACAGTACTCGAATTCTATTGCTATTTGACCCACCACATGCTGAATTTGGTTCAGAATTTACAACCAAGGGATTCAGATTCAATGAGAATGAACCTAGCGTTATGGAATGGGGTAATGATGGTCGAAGTCTTATCATTGAAAAAATTACTTCCGAAAAACAGGAATAAACACTTCGCGAGTGTTTGCAAGGAATTCGGAATCTCTTTGCCAATAGAGTCGTTATTACAATGGGATTTGCGTGGACCATTATAGTCGCTAGCGCCTCCCTATAGTAACAAGCACACATCCAAAGACGAGAGAAACTCAAACTCTTTGCAAGTGCAACCTTACAACCCTTGCTTGTCCCTTGTGTAACGCTGACTCATCGAGAACAGTACTTGTAACAGCAGTATGAATAATATGCATCTGCGGTGCCTTTTCACCGATTAATTCACCTAATACTTCATCCAAGTCGAATAATAAATCAAGTGATTTTGGACCGCCACTATGCAAAGGCATTTGACTTGTATGATA
>DAJY01000074.1:0-6702 GCA_002499015.1 Euryarchaeota archaeon UBA242 | reverse complement strand
TTTCTTATCTCACTCGGAGTATGAAACCATGAACAAGCAATTAGATCGAATACTTTATCTGGAAATCTCCTCAACTCTAAATCATCAACTTCGTAGTTGACAGTGACTCCATGCTCTTCGGCCAATAGTTGGCATTTTTGTTTACCAACACTCGATAGGTCAAACACCTCGCTATTCCAACCAATTGTTGCCGCCCATACTGCATTTCTTCCTTCACCATCAGCAGGGAATAATGCCCGATTATGAGGAGGTGGATTGATTTGGGAGATGCGTTCACTCAACCAAATATTTGCTTCTTTACCATATGCATATTCCTCTGAAGAAAAGCGTTGGTCCCACATTTCTCCACCACTTTTGACTTTGTCATCAGTCATTTTCATTCCTCTTCTTGTTCTATTTCCTTTGGTGGTGAAAATATTCCATAGTCTTCAATAATTTGACCTGCACCTGGTAGAATACCAAGGATGTCATCGGTAATTAATCCAGTATTTTTGTAAATTTTATTAGCAAGTTGTTCCTTTTTAGTCAATCCTGGTGCAAGGATTGCATATCTTTTACAGATGTTTTTGATAGTAGCAGGTGTTGCACCCATCAGTAATGGGACTCCATTGATTGCGACAATTCCAATGCCGAGTTGAACATCTAAATCCTTGAACCATTTGCGTTGACCCCTAACAATAAATGCTCCTTTGCCAACGAATTCTCCAGTGTTAGCAGTCTTTGAAACTTGAGCAGGCTTAACTGAATATACAGTTCCATGGGCTCCTCCTCCTGCCCATGCACGACTCCAACAAAGTGCCATTGTAGCAGCCTCTAGCAATTTGTCCTCATCAAGAGTAGAATCCTCTAATTTATCAGCAACGCGAAAAGCAGGGATGTCATCTGGAATATGTGCTGGTTTTTGTTGGTCAACAATAAAACCTTGAGATGAACGTAAACTACACGAAGGTGCGCCATGTATATCCGCGTGCAAATACAGATCATTTATTGATAGATGCTTTTTAACGACGGAATCATTCCCTTTGGCATCTTTACCTCCAACCAGTAAATGGCCACCGGAAATCATTGACCAGCGATGTGTTTCAAACCAAAACCTCTTGCTACGTTTAATTCGGTTCAACTTTCCAGTTGCTTCCGCCTTAGTTTCTTTTTTCTGAGCTGTTTTTAATTTGGTCACGGTTTCTTTGAGTGCATCGACTGCCCCCCTATTCTTATTCTTCTGTTTTCTTGCAGATGTAAAATGTCGTTGAGCGTTTTGATGTACTGTTTCATCAAGTGATAATGTTGCCTGTGGACCATTCGGTTGGCCGTCTTCATCAGGGAGTATAGTGACAAAAGTCCTCTCAGCAGCATTCACAGAAACAATCCAAGGGATTTCTTTTGTTGCCTTTTTTGTCGCTTTCCAACCTTGAGTTTCAACAGCCTCACTGACTTGAGATAATAATGATTCAACGTGAGTCCAATTTTCTTGAATCATATGTCCCAGAGCCTGCTGTTTGTCAATTTTTTCTGAGAAAGAAATCATAGATTTTTCCTGTTGAACAAGTCTTCTTTGCAATTTCTCAACATCTGTCGAGTGACCTCTTCCCGGAGCGGCAATATCCATTTTTTCAGCCTCTCGTCTTGCTAATGCTTCCGAGTCGTGACAACCTTTCCAAGCATCAACTGCAGCCCCGAGAGTGTCAAAACGAACCGATACCTTATCGGCATGCGACGGTAGTAAGATAGGCGTTGCTTCCTCGGCATGTAACTCTAGAAATCTGTCACGGATAACGCCCACGATTTGTTCATTTGCTGCCGCCTGTAATTGCTCAGCAGGAATTTCATTACTTGGCTTCAGAATTAAGAATCCTGAATTGCTATTTGATAGATCGTTTAGCAACTCGCGTAATGCGGAATGAACCTTATTAATATCGGCATCTTCAGCCTCCATGTTTGGTTGATGACCTGCAAGTTGGCAAATAGCATTGGCATGAGTTCCACCGAGGTTTAATTTACCTCCAAGGGTTGAAACTAGATCTCTATCAGTGTCCTTAAATAATTCAGTTAACCCTTCTTCATCGAGTGAAAATGGATTTATCGCAGCAGGAGGTGGGGTATATTCAAAACCCTTTTTGAGAGTTCTTCCAGCATAAGCCGCATGAGTAAGTGGCTGGATAATAATTCCTTCTTGATCAACCAAAATGATATTTCCATCTCTAAAAACTTCCACATAAATATGCCTTGTACCAAATTTAGTTTCAAAGTCAAATGATAATACACGGTCAAAACCAAGTTGTCTTACTCCAGTGAAGCGTGAATTTTTGAGATGCTTTCGCAGTAACATAGCGAATGGTGGTGGCGTCATCGGCATAGGGCGGTCGCGGTTTGAAGTGTAAATACGTGAACCCCTGACAAAGACCAAATCGAATTGGTCCATCCCTTTAGGATTGATTCGAAGAACAATTTGCTCATAATGAGGCATGTACGCCTTCTTAACATATGCATTAGCGCATTTGTTCAATTCATTGGCCATTGCAAATAGGTCAAAACCGCTCATCGCCTCCTTCATGCTCCCGCCTCCATACTTCGCTAGATGGCTAGGGGTCTTGAACTCTCAGCCCGTCAATCTCATCGATTGATAGTAACATATTGTTTGAATAACATATTTGTGTGCAAATTAAAGTATCTCAATACTCTATTTTCAGATAATTTTCCAATTATAATCTTCCTCAACAACCTTTCCACTTCTTTGGTGAGAAAGCAGATGTGACAGGGTTTGGTCTTGGGCTAAAAGCGGATGTGCATCTGGGCTATCTTGGTATGCGATTCTAGAGATTTGAGCGATTTTACTATTTCCTGCAGCCACAGCATCAAGCACCCTTTGATGACGAGCAGACCTATGATTAAGGTAGTATTTCAATTTCTTTTCCGGTAGCGGAATTACCGGTCCATGGCTTGGGAAAATCAAATGTGGCTTCAAATCAATAAGGCGTTGTAATTGCTGTAAATATTGGTCCATATCGCCTTCAATAGGAGGTATGAGGATGGTGCCAATACCAGCTACCATGTCGCCAGCGACTAAACCAGCATCTCCGAGCAAGCATATGTGGCCAGGATGATGGCCTGGAGTTTGCAATACCTGCCATTTTTGTTGTCCGAGTTGCAACGTTTCCCCATCGCGTAATATGCGTTGACATGGAATCTGTTCTGATGTTTGTTGACTACCCCAAATTGGTACATCAAATGCTTCTCTTAACAAATCAAAATCACCTAAATGGTCACTATGCGGATGAGTAAATATAATGGCTAGTAAATTACCATTATGCCGCTCCACAGCAATTGCTAAATCCTCCATTCCCTCTCGCATTCTAGCAGCAGGGTCAACTAATACGAAGTCACCTTCAGGATCACCGATAAGGTAGGAATTAGTGTGGTCAGCAGGTGGTAATGTTGCAGTTTTTACTGGAACGACTTCGACTCCGTATGCAAATAAGATTGAACGTCGACCGATCTGTTGTTTTTCCATTTCTTCAGCAGATGACTCCATATTGCCATCAAATTGCGCAAGTGTGCGTTTTAATTGCATCATAAGAGTGACAACAGGTGGAGCAATTTTCATTTCATGTGTTTTCCATTTTGCCAACAATTGTTCAGCACTTTGCCAAGTGAATTCAACAAATTCAGTTTGACCTACGATACTTGGTTGTGGAATTTCCTGTGAACTTCCGCCATGAATGTGGAGAAATGTATTTTCAAATAAGACCGGTCCGAATGGCGGAGTAGTTCGCGATGAAATATGACGAATCCCACGAGTGTCACAGGGGATATTTCCCTGCTTTACCTGTGGTAGCCAGTTTGCCTTGTCTGCAACAACGAGGTTTCTCGCAGCATCATCGACTAAGATTATTTTTCCGTCAACACAGGCGAAACCTAGTTCCTCAACAACCTCTCGCATAATAGTGGCAATCGCAGCAGCATTTGGTCCATCTAATTGCGTCAATTCTTCAACTGCCAACTTGTCAACACGAGATAACCCACCACCAGGAAACGCCCAATAACCAGGAAAAGCAGGCATTGACTCGGCTCTTCTACCGAGTAAGACCTCAACTCCATTGGAACCATCACGGGTGATCATCATAGTTGCAGAAGGTCTAATTTTGCGTGAAACAGAACCCATTTCAACACCAGTAGGAACTTCGCTCATAGCCAAAGCAAAGCACGCCGCCCTTCAATGATTTCCATTAATGGTCCAAAGCCAATTTGAAGTGAGGGTAACGCTTGGGCTTTCTATGGCCGACACAATAGAGGAGGAGCTGGCCCTTCTTGCAAGAATTGTTGATGAGGCTGAAAAAATGGGTATTGACCCATGGCCTGAGTCCAAGCCACAAAGGCCTTGGGCAAAATATGCAATTGCTTCTTTTATGGTGATAATGATGCTTAGTTGGGTTTCAAAGGTACTATTTAGATTCGTAAACGTCTAGTTAAATGGTAGCCCTACCGGACCTTAAGAATGACCATTAGAAAGCATTTCATCCGCAGGTCTAGCGTGAACTGAACAAATTGTAGTAATATGGCTGTTCACGCGAGGGGAGTCTACGCTAAAATCGTGTATAAACAAAGTAGCCCCCCTCGGATTTGAACCGAGGTCGGAGGGATCAGAACCCACCATGATGGACCGCTACACTAGGGGACTATGCTTTGGCCGATTAGCCATCACTTTTTCAACTAAACGGTAAGGGTATTAGATTTTATTCTTATAATTCCTTTATCGCTCTCGGAAGAATTGTGAATGTTGTAACCATTTGGATGGCTTGACCGTATATTATGCTACCCTGATACTCTCTGCTATCGGCATCAACAACAACACGCAATCTGAATTTACAGGTTTTCTTTGACTTTTTCTTACGAAAGTGTTTGTAAAAATGCACCCCAACTTTGTACTTCCCAGGAGTAGGTATATTCTCCCACACAATATTCTCAACGGGGTTATTACTGACAGGTTTAACATTCATATCGACATCCAATACACCTCCACAATCACTGGTTTTGTTGTTGAAATATATTCGTTCACCATTAGGGCAAAATAAATGTAAATCTAAGTCGTTATAATCGTCCCAAGAAAGTGTCACTTGAACAGCACCAGATTTGCCCCCTTCTCTCTCAAGGCGCTCATCCATGTCATCATCTGTTGGAGTCTCAGCGATAGTAATGCCACTTCCAATCTCCTCTTCCGCAACTAGCACTGAATGTTGTTGCAGTCCTTCTTGATTCTCTTCAATCCATTCACCGCGACCATCTAATTCCATCATTCGGTGCTGTTCATCATCACTAACTTCTTCATCATCTATGTCTTCGATTATGTCGGACAAAATTAATCTCAAGTCCATGAAATTTTGATCTCTGTGAGAATCTCTTTCTAAATAGTCTGAATATTCATCTTCTGATAACTCTGTGGTTTGCCTTGAACGCAATACCATTAATCCATCTCTTTCAACAGATTCAATTGATTCGAAACCGCCATATTTTTGACGATGAGCGAGATCAGCTAATCTTTGATGTTTCCTTTTTATTCTCATGTAAATGGAACGTAATGCCAGTGATGAGATTAGTATTAGGGCAATTCCACCCGCTATGACTACGCCCTCCATAACATCTATTGTAAACTACTCCTTTATTGGAGATTTGGCTACTTTAAGCGAAATAACCGGATAATACAGCCTCAAGATAAGAATGCAGCATTTAATTTATCTAGTATTTCTCGACTTGGTCGTAATTCACTTTCTGGAACATCTATTAGAGCCCTTTCAACAAGTCCCAAGTCTTCTATGAGTGAAGGTTTGGTTCCATCGAAGTAGAGTAATCCAGTAACGTGCTTTGATTCAGCATCAGCAGCGTGAAGCGCACTTAGGGCGGCAACAGCATTTGTTGGGTCATGCTCTTCAGAGATTGTTTCCAATCTGATAACCGAGCCATCGTGAAGAGTAATATCACGATAATGTCCTTCAGGAACTTCAACTTCTTCCATCGGCTCACGGTTTGGAATATAATCGGCAACGTGCAGTTCAATATTGTTATCTTTAACATAGCCATAAGATTTCAAAGATTCATCGTTATTGTTAAATGTGACACATGGGGAAATAATGTCTATCAATGCAAATCCTTTGTGTGACATTGCAGCCTTTATCAATGATTTGAGTTGTTTCTTTGAACCTGAAAACGAACGGGCTACGAATGAACAACCAAGATTGATTGCAAGTGCACACAAATCAATAGGCTGAGTTTTATTTGGGGTACCTTTCTTTTTCTTAGAACCGATGTCTGCAGTAGCAGAATATTGGCCCTTGGTCAATCCATAAACTCCATTGTTCTCTAAGATGTATACCATGTCTACATTGCGTCTAATTGCATGAATTAATTGTCCAATTCCAATAGATGCAGAATCACCGTCTCCTGAAACTCCCAAGTAAAGCAAGTCTTTGTTGACAGCATATGCACCTGTGGTTACAGATGGCATTCTTCCGTGAACTGTATTGAATCCATGTGATTGTCCAAGGTAGTATGCAGGGGTTTTGGAAGAGCATCCAATACCGGACATTTTAGCGATACGGTGAGGTTCAATTCCATTTTCCCATGCGGATGCAATAATGATAGTTGAGATTTGATCGTGACCACAACCAGGGCACAGAGATGAAGGACCACCAGTGTAGGAATCCTTCGGTT
>DAJY01000029.1 GCA_002499015.1 Euryarchaeota archaeon UBA242 | reverse complement strand
CTTCTTCCCATTCAGTAGTCACAATACCTGCTGTATTGTTAATATGAAGTAATTGCAAGACCATGTAGTAACTAGTCGGGTCAGGTGATGCATCAAGGTCTTGTAGTCGGATTGAACCTACTAATTTGATTTCTTGATTAGACATTCCATCATCTAAATCTTGAACAGTACCAATACTGTTCTGTAGTGTGAAACTCGTTATTCCTGCATCATTTTCAACTGCATTGCCTCCAATAGGAGCCATTATTATTGCATCTGGGAGACCGTTTACACCATTACCAGCAATCAAACCAGAATAGATCCTAACTGTTCCAGTATCTTCCCAATTAGGGTTTACTCTAAATCTCCATATTACTTCTTTACCATTGACAATGTCAGCATGTGTTGACGATTCAAGAGTGATTAAATTATCTTCATCACTTGCTTCCGAAAATCCTAAGAAATCGGAATATGACAAAATCACATTACCTGTATTAGACTCAAAGGAAAGTGTTGCTTCAGCAAGTGAAGAACCAGTCAATGAGTCAACAGTGTGCGTTGTTATAACTTCATAAATATCGCCGTTAGGATATAGTCCAACTGGATTACCACTCATTGAGATTGTGTTGGTATATCCAGTGCTTGTTGAGATTGAAAGTTCCGACAGTGTGACTCCACCACCAGTTGTAGAGGATACTGCAATTGGTACGCTAGCAGTTGCTCCTCCTCCATCCCAAAGTGCAATTCCTTGGTTTAATTCTGAATCAAGTCCATCGCCGTTATTTATTACAGTTGAATAGTCGTAAATAATATCTAATCCCTTAACGGTCATTGAAGCACCTGTGCTAGCATTTGGAGAGGTCGCCTTGAAGAAGAAAGTCATCCACTTATTACCATATGCATCATCATGGCTATGTGGGACCATTGGATTTGTCAACAATGAATTCAATGCAGCCGAGAGACCGAGTGGATTTGGAAGTCCTTCAGAGATGATAATAGAAGTATTATCGATGCTACCAAGACTATACTCTTGTGAACCTGAAACAAGATAGAGGTCAAATCCTTCTATCTGATTGGAGTTGGAATGAATTGTAACATCGTCAAATGCTACATCTGCAGCTGTGACAACCGAGCCCTTAGGTAGCATGAAATGCCCACCAATTGCTGTTCCTGATAAGTCAGCAGTCATTACTTTGCTGTCTGCTCCATAATTGATACCGTCTGCCTTATTATTCCAAAGAGTTGTTTGTCTACCAAAATAACCAAACGCAGGTTCATCAAATCCCCAATCGGTATCACCATCGTGGGCGACATCTATCTGAATTCTTTCAGCGTGGTGACCAAATTCAAGATCGAACCAGATACCACCAATGTTGCATGAGTTGGTGTAGGAAATAATTGCAGTGAATCCGAATGCCGGTTCAGTCATGTTTGTAATGACATTATTTGACAGAGTCTCAACACCCGCTACACCCGTGTAGGAAACATCGATGACTGGGTCTTCCGGGCAATCATCTTGAATCATTGGAGTAATACTTGTAATTGGGCGACTGAATTTTTGTCTATTCAATGCAACAGTGAATGATGTATCTACAATACTCGGAGTGTACATCATCGGCTCTCCCATGCCAGACGATTCCCATACTCCATTGACAATAGTATTCATTCCAACTGATGTTTGATTAAATCCAGTACCTATCCGAGTACCCATTCCTAAACCATGTAATACAGGCGTGCTTAGTCGACTTGGCCCTGAATCAAATCTAAATTTCAAGTTAATACTTGGATATGTTGTTGAATTAACATCCCACAATTCAATGATTTTACCTGAAAGTCCAGACATAGCATTGCCATCATTGTCAATTACAATTTGACCATTGGTTGAATCAATAATATCCACTTCAATGGTTGCGCTGGTGGTAGTTTCGGATTCCAAATTAAGGATTCCGAATCCATTCGGTTGATTTTCCCCACCAAGTGTAGATGGTAGGAAACCACGAATTGTCATTTCACTGGTTTGTGGTAATAGGTCGCCCAATCTGAAGTCATCAATATACCACCCTGATGTGTTAAAATCTTGTGAAGACCATCCAGCAGAAGGGTTGTATCCTTGATGCTCCATTACGAAACGAAGTTGAATATATTTTCCAATATAGTCTTTCAAATCTAAGGCTATATCGGCCCATCCAGTTGGATTCGATGCAGAAGTAGATTTACCCGCAAGACCATAATCAGTGTCAGCAATTCCACCACATTGAGTCCCAATCTTGTTATTTGCATTGGAAGCACTCTTTTGCCAATATCCGTTTGAATAACTTATTCCACTCGTATTAGTCATATCGAACGGAATATACGCAAAACCTACAGAGGACATTGGGTCAAAATTCCCTGTTAAAGAAGAACGAATCTCCACATATCCGCAGTCCATCATTTTCTTTTGAACCGGTGTTGCTGTGTTTCCAAAGTTTTCCAGGTTGTGCCATGATGAGAAGTGTGCAGTATGAGTTTTCAACTGAGGGCTGACGAATATTTCAGCAGAAGTCATTATCAAATTAAATCCTTGACCACCATTGTCATCGGTATAATCGTCATCATAGACATTTGTACCCCAACAATCCGTGCCCGATGCACAGTTTGAATTGGTGATAGTGCCACCGAATAGAGAACCATGTTCCCAACCAATTCCACTTTGTGGTGGAGGTATAGTCAAGTCCATGAATCCTCCTTCCGTACCTTCAAAGTCCGTCAGGAATCCGTCGGACTTCAAACTAACAGGGGTTGCTTGAGAACCATCTTCGATTTGGAACTCATCAATATTAGAGAAAATTGTCAATTGATTATTGTAAGCAGGATTCCAAACACGTGGAATTGTATCAACATCAATTCTGGCATTTGATGAATGTTCAATCATATTGGTTGCAATCTTCAATGATGCACCGGTCACAGTCTCCCCGGCAGGCAAGTCGACTAATCCGTCAACTAGGTTCAAATATGCCGATCCGTCTCTCAATTCAACATCTACTTCTGAATCGCCGTTTGCGAATGTAGTTACTGTTGATGATGCAGCTAGCGGTGCAAATAACATCAATGCTACCAAGAACATTGATGTACTAATTTTTCTATTCTGTTGCGTCATAAAATCACCTGCTGACCCTCGCGAAGGAGAAACCACCTAAAACTTAGTCGCTTAATTGTCAATTTCAGATTTTCACTGGCACCCTTCTATGGAGGGTTGAAATCATTGATTTTAACTAGAATCGGCGTTTTTTATTTGGATTGGAAAATAAAAATTACAAATCGACATAATTCCTTAGTTCCCAAGCATCATCACAAATATTATCCATGCCACCGACACGCTCTTCGCTCTTTTCCAACCATTCTTTATTACCCACAGTGGTTGGGTGGTTTGGCCCTAAAGCATCACAAACTTCTGGTCCTTTACTTATCTCAAAAGTTCCGATTTCCGCAGCGATATGCATGATTGTAATTTTATCAAAACCCAATAATGGGCGCAGTGGATGCAACTTAGTAGCCTCCTCAATAGAACCCAAATTACCCAATGTTTGGCTTGAAACTTGGCCTAAGTTTTCACCGGTCAATACATGAGTTGCTGGAATCTCAAGCGCCGCCCTATCCGCCAATCTGTTAAACATCCTCTTCATATGAATAAAATACTCTGTATGATTCCATTGCTCAGTAAAAAGAGATAATTGTTTAGTGACTGGCACTACAATTAATTTGCGAGATAAGTTCTCTCTCGCCGCATCACCAATAGGACCTTCCATCTGTAAAAAATGGCGTAATAGTGCAATCGTTTTCTGTTCAGCAGCGGGACCTGTTATCTCCTCTTGACTGCAATGTAAGGGATGCACTTTCCATCCTTTTATCAGCATACGAGCAACTGCAACCGGTGAATCAATGCCACCAGACACCAAGCCTATGCAGACTTTGTCACCGCTCATAACCCGTCGACAAGCAAGGGTGTCATCAAACCACCCCTTGCCACTTGCTTTGTTACATGGCTTCTTGAAGGAGAAAGATATCCCAATGACCATGGAGCCATATACTAAGGAACCTGTCACCCTTATTGAAGAAGTATTTCCCCAAGATACAAACTCATACAATACCCTATTCGGTGGCCGTCTTTTGTCTTTAATGGATAAGGCCGGAGGAATCGCTTGTGCTAAATTCGCTCACCGAGAATTTGTAACGATTTCAATCGATACTCTGAAATTCATCGCTCCTGCTCATCAAGGAGATCTGCTGGAAGTTACTGGCCAGGTAGTGTTTACAAGTTTTCACACAGCATGCACTAAGGTAACCGCATTTACTTTGAACAAATCCGATTGGAAAAAGAAGAAGATTTGCGAAGGGTATTTTTTCTTCGTAGCAATTGATTCGATGATGCGTCCAATTCCAATTCCGCAATTTATTGTTGAAAATGCTGAAGAACAAATTGAATATGATGCAGCATTGGCAATTCGCCAACACATGCTCGATAGTAAACAATAGTGTTGCAATTATTTGCTAAGCATCTTTATCTCACTCCACATAAATGTAAATGTTACTGCGTCGTCAGTTCCATAAACCATTGATAATTAGCCACGGCCATGGATGTAGTAATCGTCGGCAGTATCGCATATGATTCACTGTCAACTCCAAGTGGTCAATCCGATGACGAATTAGGAGGTTCTGCAACTTATGGGGGCTTTTCGTCTTCATTTCATGCTAAGAGATTGAACGGTGGAACTGTTGCTCTTGTAGGTGTTGTTGGTGATGATTTCCTCCCCGCTGATATCGATAAATTAGTCAAGGCGGGCCTTGACATTAGGGGAATAGAAACCGCAAAAGGTGAAACTTTTCGATGGAAAGGTTCCTACCATGGAGATATGTCACAAGCTGAAACTCATGAAACTCATTTGAATGTCTTTGAACATTTCCAACCAAAGATACCTGAAGATTATCGCTCACCAAAGGTACTGTTTTGTGCCAATTTACATCCTGCAATACAAATGGCAGCCATCCAACAATCAAAACCAACTAGAATCTCAATATTGGATTCGATGAATCTATGGATAAATATCGCTAGAGATGGATTACTGGAAGTCATTAAGCAAGTTGACTTGGTAGTTCTCAACGATGGCGAAGTTAGAATGCTCGCTAATGATGATAATCTAGTCAGGGCATCCCACAAAGTGCAAGAAATGGCTAATGGAGCAATACTGGTTGTTAAGAGAGGTGAACATGGAGTTTTGGCCTTGCACCCTGATGGTCTAATTTCGATGCCCGCATATCCAGTAATGGACATCGTTGACCCAACTGGTTGTGGTGATACTTTTGCAGGCGCATTGGCGACTTTTTTAGCACAAGGTGATGGCAATATTTCGAAACAAGAATTAACTGAAGGGTTAGTTAATGCAACGGTTACTGCTTCATTTACCTTGCAAAGTTTTGGTACAAATAAAATTCGTAATTTAGAAATTATCGAATATGAGTCAAGACTGGAAAAATATCGTTTGATAACTAGCACTTCTTGATGCCATTAGGAATCTAATCGTGGAAGGCCGCTTTTTCCTGCTTTGGTCGAGATATGTGCTTCACTATCAACTAGATCATCAAATGAGATTGATTCCAATTCATTCTGTTGTCGTTGCTCGATTAGTGAATTTGTGCGGTTAATGTGTTGATGCATTCTATCTACTTCGTGTTGAGGTAAATTGCCTCCATTATTTTCTGATAGGTTTTGAATGCTAGAAAGCGCCTCCCCCCTCAAATCCTGATTTGTACGTACACGAAGCGATTCTGTCGATGCACTCATATCGTAACCAGAGTCCCTACCAAGAACTGTTCTAGTTGCATTTGTCGCGGCCCTAGAAGCAGATTTAGCGACACTTGTGGCTGTTCTTGCACCAGCACGAATGGATAAAGAAACGAGTCTGCTGACAACTCCACGGCTCTGCATTGGAACTCTGCTTTGAACTATCAATCTGGAATGATTATTTACACTATTATCGATCTTCCTTAAATGTGGATACTTCTCACCAATGTTTTGCTTTGGATTCTCTTGATTCGAATTTGGATGTGATGTTGCCACTTCATTATTGGAACGAGCTTTGGCAATTATTGATTTCTCACCAGTTCCTAACAGTGAGTTGGATAAGGAATCTGGAACATTAAAGGAATTCATCAGATCCGTTTGTTGTTGTGTTTGATTGGTTTGCGTCACATACGGTCCATCTTTATTCCAAAAATTCGGTAGCGAATCAGGTAATTGACTTTCACCTGCTTCGCGTTTCAAATGTGATTCGTGATTATTCTGCGAAGGCCTTATTGAAGAATCACCAGACATTGGTAAATTCATATTTTGCTGCATTGGTATTTGATTATGATTTCCAATCTGGTTGTATGCTGGCTGCTGATTGTATGCTGGCTGCTGGTTATTTACTGGAATCTGGTGCATTTGCGGAGAATTATTGTAGTTTTGCTGTGCACCAAATTGCTCTTGATAGGACATTTGAGAAGGAATCTGCGGATTGTTGACTGGATTTGATTGCGCCCCATATTGATACTGTTCTTGCCCATTATATCTTCTTGTTTCGATATTACCATAGGCTCTTTGAATCAATCCGTCCGCTGAAAAACTTGGCAGTAAACCGACATCTAATTCTGGCTCATTATCTGTAAACCAATCTGGCAATTCCATTTCTGCTTTATGTACAGATTCTGCCTCCAATACTTGCTCTTCATCTGAAGAAAACATTGCTGAATCAAACATTGCCATTGGGCTTTGTTCCACACTATTGCCAAGGAATGTAGTGATTGATGCTGGAGTTTCAATATTTACAGGAGGGAGCATGTCCAATGATTCTTCAAGGATGGTAACTCCGGGATAATCGGTATCTCTCTCAAGTAATTCCAACCCATCCCTTGCTTCTTTGAGAGTCATTCCTTGATTTATTCTTTGAACTAAATGATTCATCCTCATTAGCCTTGCATCGTTACCCATGATTGCAAAACATACATTGTCTTTTGTTTCAATTGTCAATGTAGGTTTTCCTGTGAGAATCCAAGTACTTATGAAAAGACCACCGAGGACCATTGTGCCAAGTCTGAAATTTAGTGGATCGATAATACGATATCCAAACCATACAAATATCACACCTAGGAAAGCGACCCAAAATGGTGCAAGTCGTGAATTGTGGTGATGTGTGTGGAGTATTTCGGACAAACGGATACTAGTAATATGCCCTGTTTTTGATTCAAAGGACAGCATGCGCTCATCGAGAACTGCTAGGACTTTGCCCCCAGTTCCATCCAACGTAAGTGAACCGAGAACTTCTAAGTTCTCCCCACTCGTTGGACTATTTACATGTCCAATCGATTGCATCCCAGTAAGCCAAGCAAATGGCAGGGGTTATCAATCCACCGATGAACAACCTGTTTTAGAGGCTAAAAATTAGACCCTTTTTTTACCACCGTAGGTGATTAATTTAATTCCAATATCGCATTACCCATTATTCTTGGCTTAGAATCCAATTGGGCAATCAAAGTAGGTTGAGGGTTTTCCCTTCTAATGAATAACGGTGATTCCCAATTTACTACAGAATTTGCTCCATCGATTGATTCGATACGCCCAACTACGAATTGTAAATCTGCGCTAGCATGAATAATATCTCCAACCGCTAAATCTCTCTTTTGAAATGGTGAGCGTGTCAAAGTCATTTTTGAGGAATTATGTTGAATAACTGCAAGAGGAAGATTAACTCCTGATTTTTTATCCACTATTGCGGGGCGAACTAAAATGGTACCACTGCCCAAATGTCCTTCCTTAGCGTTACGAAGAGCGAGTCCAACTCTATCACCCGCAACAGCTGCTGGCACATCATCATCCATCACCTGTAGTGATTTTGCATTACCTGTCCCGTTCGCAGGAAGTAGAACTAAATCATCATGAACATTTACCGTTCCGGATTGAACATAACCAATAGCAACCAATCCGATTCCTTTGACATTGAAATGTTGATCAACTGGGAGGATGAGTGGTGCCTGTTGAATCGCTTTCAAATCGGCGGAAACTAGGTCCAGCAGGCCATACAGTTTTGCACGTAAATTAATTCCATCGTTTCCTTCAAATGACCAGTTGCCTAAACCTGCTTGTTTGAATATCATTTTTACTTGGTCTTCGTCAACCCATTCGCCTTGTGGTGGATTGATTATTACCAATCCTTTGTCAATTCCAGCACTGGCAAATGCAACTACAACCTCGCCTAATGTGGCATCTATTTTTGTGATCTCAACCATGCCAACTACCGCTGCAGATAATGCATTGAGGAAGGGCCTCAATCTTTCGGGGAATTTAGCAGGACGAATAATCGATAATATTCTCGGCCCATCAGCATCTGCTTCCTTATGGACATAGGTGTGAACATCACGCTGGTCAGTTGCTTTGGCAATTTCTTTAGCCAACTCATCCGAGCCAAACATCGCTATATTGAGAACAGACATGAAACGCCGACTTGACGCGCCTTCTTGATACAATCGCTTAGATAGTGAATGTTAGAAGTTATCAGCCGAGTAATTCACTATGCATCTCAATATACTGTATTGTGATGTTTCTATCAATAAAGTCCTCTTCATCCATTATTCTTCTATGCAATGGAATTAGGTGCTCAACTCCAGTGATGATAGTTTCATCGAGGGCCGTTTTCATCCTACAAATAGCGTCTTCTCGGTCTCGCCCCCAAACCAATAATTTGGCTAAGAGGGAATCGAAACATCCCGGCATTTCGTAACCTGGGTAAGCATGAGTATCGCATCTAACTCCGAATCCCGAAGGGAAATGACACTCCCATAGTCGGCCTGGACTTGGAATGAACTCTTTTGGATCTTCGGCATTAATTCTGCACTGTATTGCATGACCTCTAATTACAATATCCTCTTGTTTAAGCGGTAATTTTTCACCTTGTGCGACTCTTATCCCAAGTTCAACCAAATTATAACCGGTTATCAATTCTGTAACCGTGTGTTCTACTTGCACTCTAGGGTTCACTTCAAGGAAGTAGAAATCACCCTTTGCATCTCGTAAAAATTCAAATGTTGCAAGGCCTTTGTAGCCAACCGATTCTGCACCGCGGCAAACTAATTCTCCGATCTCTGCTCGCGTCTTTTCATCTAACCACGGACCCTCTTCAACCAATTTTTGGTGTCGTCGTTGAATAGAACAAAATCGCTCTCCAAAGTGAATTGCAGTTTTTCCATCCGCTAGAACTTGGAACTCAATATGTTGAGCCCCTTGAATATATTTTTCAACGAAAACCCTTTCATCGCCAAATGCAGATTTTGCACGAGATTGACATAACTTTAATGCGTTCTCGAACTCATCCGATTTGGATACGATTTGCATTCCGATTCCGCCACCACCAGCAGCTGCTTTGATAATAACTGGATAACCAATCTCTGCAGCCAATGTAATAGCAACAGCAGCAGAAGATATTGGCTCAGAAGAACCCTTTGCAGTAGGTAGTCCCGCAGCCTCCATCGCTGCTCTAGCCTCAATTTTATCACCTAATAATGTGATGACTTCAGCGCTAGGGCCAATGAAGGTAATTCCTTCTTCAGCACAACGCGCTACGAATACTGCATTCTCTGCTAGGAACCCGTAACCTGGATGAATTGCATCGCATTGTAATTCTTTGGCGGCAGTAATTACATCTTCAATATTAAGATAAGAATCTAGAGGGTTACTTTTGTAATTGGGATAAGCGAAATCTGAAAGACGGACTGGGAGAGATAATCGGTCTTCTTTACCATGGATAATTGCTACTTCAATCCCCATATCTCTAAGCGTTCGCAATATACGCAACGCTATTTCACCGCGATTTGCAATGAGAACACGTTTGAATCCCATAATCCGCCCGAAGTGAATCTATCCTATGATGCCAACGGTTGTGAAATTACACCACAAGCGGTTTATTGTGAATGGCAGATTTGCCATCAGCGTCAATTGTGTGACAATAAACATCCTAAAATGGGCGAAAATGATGCAAAAGTACAGTAATGTTTTTTTACTAGTAGATTGCTGTATGAACATGGTGCAAGGCAAGAAAACAGGAGCAGAGGTCGTCGACGAATTAGCAGGAAAGGATTTGAACAAGAGTGGACTTGTAGTAAATCTCGTAATATGTGGAAATTCTAAGTTTTATGATTATTCATGGCTAGAGGAGCAATTAGAAAACTGGGTTCAGAAGAATGAATACCCTGATCTAGTGATATTGGGTGGGGCGAGCGGAGTCGATTTTATCGCCGAAAGATGGGCTGACAATATCAACATTCCAATTGCAGTATTCACAGAAGCTTGGGCAACACCAAGACCAAACAATTCGAGTGATACTGGACGGCCTGAAGCGGATACCAGCCTTGCAGAGAAGATGTTGAAAAGAGCAACACATATGCTTTCATTCCCAGGACCTGATTCGGTTTGGACTAAGCGCATGGAAGGAATTGCTCGGGCTCAAGGCATTCCAGTAGAAAGTATTCCTATTCCAGTTTTTGCAGAATGAACAATAATATTTAGTTTGACAATATCGCTCAAAGACAGTTTGAGCGAATGATGATAAACAAACGCCTTATGGCTTTCAATATCAGCCTTGGCTGGTGGTGGTATAATGTCCAATTGGTCTCTAAAAAACCCGTATATGACTACTATTTCAGAGAACTATATCCTCAATGGAGAAGGGTCCAGTAAAGAGACTCGGCACGTCGTTTTTGAATTGGGTGATTCCGATATAGAATACAAGGTGGGCGATGCCCTAGGAGTTATCGCAGAAAATCCACCGCATATCGTTGAAGAACTTATTGAGATACAAGGATGGGACCGAGATGAAATCGTTACAACTCATAATGGTGAAAGAGACCTGTATTCTGCATTGAAAAGAGATTTTGAAGTGCATATGGCCAATAAGAAATTTGTTAATTCATTAACTGAAAAAATTGTATCCACTGGAATTAAAATATCTATCAATATTATTTCAAGAACTAGAAATGGTCAAGAAATCGCTAATACACTTCCTTCCAGTTCTGGTTCAGACGACCCTGTTTCAAAGGTAGCCGCTATCACATCGGATGCAGCTGCAATAGAAGACTATCTTTGGACAAGAGATTATGTCGACATTATGCGTGAATTTGATGTTAGTTATTCTGCATCCGAGTTTTTGAATATCGCAGACCGATTGAAGCCTCGCCTATACTCGATTGCATCTTCACTTGATGCCCATCCTGGCAAGGTCGAATTAACTGTAGGAATTGTTCGTTTCACATACCACGACAGGACTCGTGGAGGAATGTGCACACTATACTTGGCAGATGAAGTCGATGTGAGTGGAAAGGAAATTGGAGTATTTATGTCACCAACAAAATCATTTATTCTCCCGGAAGATAAATCTGTTAATATTATCATGGTAGGACCTGGAACTGGTATCGCACCTTTCCGTGCTTTCATGGAACAAAGAGTCCACGATAAAGGTACAGGGAAAAATTGGCTCTTCTTTGGAGACCAATCCGAAAAAACTGAGTTCTATTACAAGGAGCAAATTGAATCTTGGTTAAACGGAGGAGACCTCTATAAATTCACAACAGCATGGTCCAGAGACCAAGCCGAGAAAATATACGTACAAAACCGCTTAAAAGAAAATGGTGCTGAAGTTTGGCAATGGTTTGAAGAAGGTGCTTATTTCTATATTTGTGGCGATAAACAAAGAATGGCAAAGGATGTTCATCGCGCTTTGATTGAAATCGCAATGGAACATGGTGGTATGTCTGAAGAGGATGCTACCTTCTTCATTGAGAAAACTATGATGAGAGAACAGAAGCGTTACCTACGTGATGTATATTGATCATTAATTTCTCCAATGACTTCAAGCGATAGTTGTAGGTAGAGGTTTTATGGCGCATGAGATTTTGATGCTTGGCACAGGCAATGCATTCTTGCCACATGGCCGTCATCACTCATTTTGTTGCATCGATCGGAAACATATCATCGATGTACCGCCTACCGCTCTGGCTAGTTTGAGAAGAGCCGGAATCGTGGTTTCAGAAATTGAAACGATATTCGTAACACATGTTCATGGCGACCATGTATTTGGTTTCCCTTTCCTATTATTGGAACGGAGATATATTTCAGATAGGGGCATGGTCAAGCCGTTGACTATTGTTGGCTCTAAATTGGTCAAGGAGAGATTATGGCAACTTTGCCAATTAGCATATCCAGGCTCCTTAGAAGAAATCTTTCAAACAATTAATTGGGTTGAAGAAAATACTGGAACTGTTAATGATTGGACATTTGAGAGATTTAGAGTAAATCATGATGCATCTGTTGACCCACACGGCTATCGCCTAGAGCATTCATCGGGAGCAAATCTAGTCCATAGCGGCGATACTGGGCCTTGTGATACTCTTTACCGCGCAATAGAGCGTTCTAGTATTGCAATTATTGAAATGGGGATTCCTGAATGGGTTCAGAGTGAAGAGCATCACAAACCATCGCACATAGAGGCACTATCGCATCAAGTTCCTGATACCAAATTACTACTAACACATACATATCTCGATATGAAAGATTCGGAATATGATGTATTGATGAGCAACGAATACCCTGAATTTTCTAGCAATGTTACCCACGCCCATGATGGAATCAGTTTAATCTGGGACGGTAATAATTGGAATTGATTTTCCATGGTTTTTGCATGATGAAAAAAAAAGTAAAACATTTTCTAGAGTGGAAATGATGGTGTGAAAAATATACTGCCTAATGGAACTATTTTATTCCGACTATTCTTTTCGGGGAAAAAATATTAACGCGGCTTTCTTACAGGAAACCGGAAGCAAAATTGTGTTATTTTTTACGAAAACGGATGATTTCAATTGAGAGTTAATATACTAAAATTAAATTCTATTTAATATCCAAATCCGACAATCATTATCGCATCAGTGGGCAGGCATATAAGGGGGCCTCGGACTCATGAATTATATCGCGCATCTGCCCTCCCGGCAAACGGCACGAATACTAATAGGAGATGCAAAAATGTCTGACAATATCTTTGACGATATTATCAATAGAAAAACCCTATTCGTAAATAAGGATTTGTTGAGAGACAATCACACTCCTAGTGAACTACCTCATCGTACGAAAGAAATCAAAGCACTTTCTATGAATTTAGTAGAAGCTCTAAATGGGAATATTCCATCCAACATGACCCTATATGGAGTGACTGGTGCTGGTAAAACTGCAGTTGCATCTTACGTTTGTGATCAATTGGAAACCAAGGGGTCTAGAATTGGCCGGAATGTCAATACTATTATGGTAAACTGTAGGCAAATTGATACCCAATATAGAGTCTTGGCTCACATTGGAAATTCTCTATCTGAATCATACGAAATTGATGAAATTCCATTCACTGGTTGGCCAGTTGATAGAGTATTCAGTGAATTGGTAAAAAGAATGGATTCAAAGGGTGGAGTGTTTATCATCGTACTCGATGAAATTGACCATCTTGTCAAAAAGGCAGGAGATGATCTGCTGTACAATTTAACAAATCTCAATCAATCTTTGAAAAATTCCAGATCTTGTGTCATCGGAATTTCAAATGATTTGAAGTTCACAGAATTCCTTGACCCTCGCGTTCGTTCCCGTCTAGGACAATTAGATGTCATCTTCAACCCATATGATGCATCTCAATTACAAGATATTCTGCGTCAACGTTCCGCAACTTCAATCAAAGAAGGGGTTCTAAACGATGGAGTTATCCAATTATGCTCCGCCCTAGCTGCTCAAGAACATGGTGATGCACGTTGTGCTCTTGAATTGTTGAGGGTTTCAACTGAAAAGGCTGATGAAGAAGGTGAAAATTCGGTCATGATAAAGCACGTACGCATCGCTCAATCTCAAATTGAAGCAGACCAAATTACACCTGTAATCTCATCACTTCCAAAACAACAAAAATTAGTTCTTTCCGCTATACTAATCAATGAAAAGTATGGTTTGAAAAATATTGAAACTGGTCAAGTCCAAGACATCTATGCGCAAGTATGTTTATCGGTCGGGCAAAATGCACTAACTCAGAGAAGAGTAAGGATGCTTATCTCTAATCTAGATATGCTTGGGCTAATTACTGCCCGAGTAATTAGTCGTGGCAGAATGGGTCGAACAAAGGAAATTAATTCATGTATTCCATCTAATGTTGAACCAATGAAAATCATGGGTGAGGCCGAACCAGAAATGGTAGGAATATTTGATAAAAATTATCGCTATCAAACCCGTCTTTGATTTCATTACTGACTGTTTATACCCACAACGATTGTCCATTTGTTGTAGGATATTCTCATTTGCGATTCGGTGTTCTTATATCCGCATGGTAGGTCGGCACAGATATGAGCAGTGAACTAGTTGACAAACAAAGTGGAATTATTTCCATGATTACTGACCCTTCAAAGGTTACCGCTAATTGGTTCATCGGTCTTTCAATGTGGGGGATAGCCTTAGCAATTCTCAACATCTTTGGAGTTGCCCACCCTAGCTACCATTACTCTTGGGGCGGATTATTTACTTTCGAAATGACAAACCTTGCTTATGAACTGAAATCTGATTCTGTACAATTTGTTGCATCTGACGCTGTATTCATCGCTATTTGCTCACTATTCCTGTACTTCGGATTAAACTCATATGCAAAAACTGAAGATGGAGTTCCAGGATTTATCTTGGGATTAGTTGTAAATGATACTTGGCCTGCACTTGCTTCAATAGATGCCGAGGAAGGTGGCATCCAACGTACTCTTGCTGCTTGGTCTACATTGTTTGGATTCTTGTCCTACATCTATTTTGGAATTAATTACATGGGATGGATGGACCCTGGTGTCTATTCAGTAAGTATTGCATTGATCGCTTTTGGATTCGCATTGAATCATGCCTCCCGTGTACCTGAAGGCGAAGTCAACCTAGACTGAGTTGAAACTCCAGTCTATTTTGATGTATAGAACATCACCTAAGTATTAACGGTAATTATTGATTCTCGTTAATTAATGATTAAATCTGCGATTAGTGTCGCACAACTTTAAGCAGTCCGCATCACTACATACAGTTGGTAAGGGAGGAATCTGATGAAAAATGATAGGCTCATCTTTCTTTGGTCGGAATTAGCCGAAATTGTAAGAATTAACTGCTCAACTTTGAATCTAGTTTGTGATGAACCAGGTGACCTCCGAATAGAAACGATGCAGAGGCGTCCTTTCGTGACTGTTCGAATCCAAAAAGAACATGTGGGTTTGTATGTCTTGCCTTTGTATTATCATTCAGACATCCTCCCTTTAGCATTACATTCGCACAAATCGGGAAAAAGCACATTGAAGTTTAAAGAAAGACAAGAAGTCTTAGAGACCGAAATTGAACAACTTTTACATCGCTGCCAAGCCCTCATTAAAGCCTACTGAATTGATGATAAAAAGAAATAAAACACACACCTAATCTAAATCAAGAACAAAGGATATTATCAGTAGAGTATATTTGGGTCAGCAATAGATTCAATGACCGTTTTTACCGCGAATCGCATCGGAAATTCCCAACAGAATTCCCTGCCATAATGCGATAGACCACCTAAAGGTTAATCTCCTCACTTTGAAGATTGCAACAATAATTCTTCCAGGGCTGCCTCTAATCGCTCCACGATTGACCACGCCCAGTGGACCTCTCCACAGTACTAACTCGTGAGCAAATAGCAATGCTAGTGTGATTAGAAGGAATCTTGTCTGCCACCAATGCTGAGCCACTTGCCATGAATATTCCGGATTGAGATAGAAATTGTAAATGAATGGCAATCCTGAAACGATTGCTGTGATCCACAATGGAGCTATTGCCAGTACCATCTTCGAAGAACCTATGAAATCAAAACCAGGACCAACTCTTTTTTTCCTCGGATATTTACGAACGATTCTCAAATGTCCGCGAGCATCTCTTCGCCTCTTGCCGAGGAATCGCTTTTGACCGATTTCAGCAACATGGCTTACAATTGCATCTGGTGCGTAAACAATAGTGCCACCCGACTCGATTAATTTTAGACTTACTTCCATGTCTTCTGCATGATACCACAATGGGTCAAAACTTCCAACATTGAGCAAGGCTTCGCGATTAAACATTGAACAAGGACCATTTGCAAGTGATGTACGTCGCGGACGAGAACGATATTTCTGTGCAACTTCAACGGAACGAACTAAACTCACTACATCGTCTGCTGATTCGAAAATAGTCCGCCCAGTAACTGCTACGACTTTTTCATTAGCACTGACTGGATTCGATTCTGCGACTAAATTTGAAATCCAGTCTCTCTCCGGACGAACATCAATATCCGTTATCGCGACCCATTCCCCTTGGGCATTTTCAACTGCTAATCTTCTACCAGCCGACAAGCCAAGTGCGTTTTGTGACATTACCCGGACTGGAATTCCATTTTCACCTTCAGGATCGTGCCACTTGCGTAATGCCTCACAAGATTGGTCGGATGAACCATCGTCTACTGCGATTATTTCTAAGGGACGATATGATTGATTGAGTAATGCTTGTAGACAACCATCAATCCATTGCACCCCATCTCGGACACAAACTGTAATTGTAACAAGCATATTATCATCCCATTACATTATCTCGAACATAGATAGTAAGTCCCTACATCTCTCTTTTGCAGCAACATCAGTAACCCTCATTACAACTCCTAGTCCCGGTTGTCCATACAATACAACCGTCCCCAATGGTGCTACTAAATGAATCAATATGGGTGCTAAATCCTCTTCACCATCTACTTTGATGACTACTGATTCATCAGCATAGATTGCAGTTTCTATTGCAACCCTAAGCGAAGGTGTTAGTAGTCCAGGGGGATTGTTTGCTGTGAGAATATGAGCGAATACAGTTGTATTTACAAGATCTTTTTTCGCTAATTTCTTCCTTTTAGTTATGCCATCAATTATTGCAATCTCTGGTGTAAGTCCTATGTCTAGTAGAGTTTTTACAGTTACATCACCCACTGCAACTATGGTTCCACGCGGATTTGGTAAAGCATCTAAAGTTGCTAGCATTGCAACTTCAGGGTCATCTTCTGGACCCATAAATAATTCCCCCATTGGTATTTTCAATTCATTATCCAATGACTTAGCCATTTTAAAAGTCGATTCTAATTGCTCTTCACTTATCCATGGATGACCATCTTGATCAATAATTCCATTACGGATTCTGGTTGAGGAAACTATTCCACCAGTAACATCCATCAAATGAGGAATTTCAATGATGCGGAGTGGCTCGAGTTCATCATTTACTCGCATCTCATTAATTATTTCACACATTGCGCGTGTTTCAATAGTCGCCACAATTGCATCTGCATTTGGATGAGTAGGGGCTGGACCCATTTCATCATCTAATTCATGGATTGTCACTGGGCAATCACCATATTCATCAGCCCATGCAAGAATTGATTCCAACCTAGTATCAAATGATTGAACGTAAGGAGATTTGATAGAAGCCATATTGTCGTTGGTTAAATGAACCTCAACGCGTACACTGTTGCGACAAGCCCCTTCCAATAGCAATTTGTGCCCTGCGTGGAAACGGTCAAACGTTCCACCAACTAAGCAACAGCGGTTGGTCGCTTTATCTTCCACATACTAATGTGAAAAAACAAAGCCTTTGAGTGCATCGCAAGTATTTGCATTAAATGAATGATTTTCCGACGGAGGGGGGGATTACGAAGTGCGAATTAAAGCACCGTAGATAAATCGGAATTGATTCAATACTTGTTCAACGATTCTGAACCGGTGGTGATATGGCCATTGTTATCGATAATGATAGCTGTACCTTCAATCCATTCTGGGCAATTAGAGGAAACCCAATTACGAGTTGCCCATTCACAAATATCATATCCACCGGAAAGAATTCCGGAACGCTTGATATATCCGACTTTGACAATGTCCTTATCCTTTGATAGAACATTACCAAGTTGTTGACTGGTAGTGCCATGTCGCATTGTACCATTTATGTGCTCAAGAATTTCTGCAGTATTACGTGGTCGGTCGCCTAAGAACTTCTTGATCTTCTCTCTGATTCTGGTTGTTTTCATTTGTTTTCCCCTCCGGTCACTTGGCTGATTCGCTTTGAACGATGGCCATTATACCCAATGACCGAGGCCACTCATATAACCATTTTCCCAACATTAACTGATATGGTTACAATTGAATACATAATTCAGTGCAATTTCCGCACTACAATCTGTAATAAGTAAGTAAGAGTGGACACCTCCAGTGGAAATATGTAACTTAATGTAATAAGTTAGCAAAATTAAGGGCAAAGAATATGTAAGAGGTGCCACTGAGCCGAGTATAGGTGACATGTTGTGTCTAAAGGGCGAATTCGTAGCGGATATCAACGCCGAATATTGGACTGGTTGAGTGATGGCGGAGGGACCGTCTCAGATATTAGCGAACAATTAGAGATGAGAATGCCGCACGCATCCCTTGCCCTTAGGCAGCTCCGTGATAATGGGGATGTCATCAGAGAAGACCAATCTGGAATAAGGGGCGCTCTACACCGTATGACAACCGTTGGAATGGAGCGATTACAGCAAGATTCAGTACACCGAATTAGTAAATATGTAACAGATATCCCCTCTGATGGGGAAATGATTTTACTATCACGCGATGACTCTACCCTGCTACTTGGTTATGTGAATAACTCGCCCCCTACACTCATTCACCTACCAGATGAGGTAAACTTGAGGAACTCTACACACTCCGATGATTCCAATGGAAATGAAGGGGGGCGTTGGGCTGTCACACGAGGAAATGATATTATTTGGCTCAATATTGATTCCTTGCAACAAGTTGACCCACCCGTAAAAACCGATACTGGAACATTGGTTGACTGGTCTCTACAAAGTAGAAAGATTGGATTGGTCAGTGCAAGACTTTTAGAAAATTCTAAACCATGGAATATTACTGAAGGAACATGGCTTAAATCACCCACCAATCGTTCACAATTACCTCCAATATTAGGCAATGGAGAATATGTCCTGGGCCTCACCTCTAGCGATATTGAAATTTCACCACCACTCGGGATACACGGCCATCTTTCCTCTCACCTTTTGCGTGGATTAGCACTGTCCTCTTTATCCAAAGATGCGATAGTGATCGGTGAATTGAGAGAATTCGGTTCCATTAGATTACTGCCCATTGACATTCTCCGAGAGTGGTTGATTCATAGACACCCTCGATTAGATGCTAACCGATTAGATGAGAAATGGGATTTACTCCATCAATACTACACAACTAATAATGGCTCAAGCCCCTCAATTTCGATGAAGAGAGAACTCTTGGCTGACTTTGGGGAGGTAGAATGGAGTGAAAATAATGTTCAACGGATTGAATTAAGTGGTGTTTCAGAAAAGGGAGGACTTTGCATTTACAACTGGGTGCTATCTCAACCAACACAATTTGTTGGAGAATGGAATTGGCCGATTAATGGTAATCTAAATCTTTTGAGGAGGGTAATGGCAAGTGGTAACTGTAGAATCTTAATTACTACCATGGGTGAATTTTCTGAATTGACGAAATCTAATTTACTTTTATTCAAAGGTGATGGTATGGCTCGGGTTAATTTACAGATTGAAAGAGGAATACTATTACCGCTTTCATTAGCTGGCAATAAGCGAACTCCAAAATCAACCCACACAAGCAAATTAATACCCGCAAATGCTGATGAACTTAGCCAATTTTTAGATGGAAAGACGATTGAAAAGGCCTTTACTGTTGAGAAAGATATAGAAATTAGTTCCCAGATTTGGAAAGCAATTGATTCTCTACCAGAAGGTGATGCAGATTATGCAAACTCTATTGAAAGGACAAACCCCCTTGCTGCTTGGATTTCATCTCCAAAACAAGATAGGTTACGCTGCTGGCAACGTATTTCTAGTGAACTAGAAACTGGTTGGGCCGACCTTCTACCGATTGAACTATGCGACAATCAACTATTGATTACCGCTAGTGAAAAGGCAGGTAGTGGTTGGAGAGAAGATGCTATCAATTACTTAAAATCAAACTTCATACGCAATAATCAATCAATTATTGAAGTGGAGTATCTTCTCAAAGATAAAAAAGCAAAATCATTTTTGGCAGCAGCGATTCTACTCGCCAGTGAAACATTTCCTTTAGAATTAAATGAGATTATTTCCGATTCATGTAAGATTTGGCTAGACGCACCTCATTTCAGTTGCGAAGTATTGGAAGCAATGTTCCCCTTGGGAAAGAATATGGATGAGAATAGAATACAATTGGCCATGAAATGCGCAAAAGCGTCCCGTTCCCACCCCAGGGATTCGGTGCTAGCAGTTTGGGGAGAGTTATTATTGAGATTAGATAGTGGCGTTGCTGTATCAATCGATTTAGTGCGCAAGGCACTACAGATATTACCGCACACATGGTGGTCAGCATGGTCTTCTGAATGGTTACAAATGCAATTATCTGCTTCATCGTCACGCCACTGGTTATCTGAAAATTACAAACCTTGGCCAGCATTAATCTGCCGCCCAGTTGGGGAAAATGTAGGACTACCAGGACATGCGATAAAGCATAAGGGGCTTGATGTTGACAGTGAATCACTACTACATATTTTACTACTAGAGGAAGGGCAAGGAAAAGCACCGTTATTAGATTTATATGATTCAATTGTCAATGCTGAAAAGGACAACCCAGTGCATGATGGCAGGATTAATCCTCTTGTTGGCTACTTAACAAAGCCTGTTGAAACTTGGCCTACGATCCCTATCTATACCCTTCAACAAGGAGATCCCGAAGTCTCTGCCCTACTGTATGGTCAATCGTTTCGCCACCGGATTGAGCAATAGATGGGTTCAAATGGGTAGCGTCGGTGGAATTACTACCGCACCTGCAACATCTGGTGGAGCTACTGTGAAAATCAGCTATGATATCTGATACCAATGGTGCGGAGTGCAATTCGAAGGCCAAATGGATCCCTCGGGAAATGAAATTTGGTGCAAACGCACTTAAACCATCGGAAGGTTATGGGTCCTCTTGCGACCAATGGGATGACCAAGAGACAACCACCCTTCCGGACAGTACGCCCTGTCACCGAGGGTCAGGCCTTTGAGCAATGCAATGAAAAAGGCCGTTAGGTGACGGGGCACAGCTTTCTTTTCTAATACTGATTATGCAATAAATGCAAATCAATTTCCTTCAAAAATTGCAAGTGCTTCGGCTACCGAAGCACCACGGCAAATAATTGCGTCACAGGCAGCGGTCATTCGCACTGCTTCTTCTGTTCCTTTTTGATGAATATTCCTTCCAGTTGCAGCGCCTCTACATTTTGAGATATTTATTTGTCCCCACAGTCGCTCTAGGAACTCTCGAGCTGGGAGAGAACCGCCACCAGAGCAGATTATTCCCGTTCTTCCAGCTGCTTCAACCGCTACTTTCAATGATTCAAATCGATCCATTCCTTCAAAGCTATTTGGATAATTTACTTTAGCGAAATCAGCCCCAATACATGCTGCAACTCCTGCTGCTCCAGATATCAATTGGGCATCCATCTCATCAGCAACCGCTTTACCACGTGGATACATCCACACAACTGAAATCAATCCAAGTTCATGTGCATGGCGGATTAAAGTTGCAGCCTCGGATAGCATCTCATGCTCATATTCACTTCCAATGTATATGGTATAGCCAATTCCAACGACATTAACGTCGTTAGAGGATAATGCCATTACATCATCTAAACTCCACATTGCTTGAGAAATTGGATCACGTTGTGAAGTCTTAATCATATGAGATTTTGAGTTTAACTTTACTAGATATGGGATATTAGGATAATCTCTAGCGTATTGTGAAATTAATCCAAGTTGCCCTGCCAGAACTCCGATTGTTCCTGCAGCAACAGCAGCTTGACCAACTTTGAAAAAATGTTCTGGATCATTTGAAGATAAAGGAATATTTTTTCCACCATCATAAAAATCATCGTTCAAGTGCTCAATTTTTTGGTCACATGCAAATAGATTCATGCGACCTGTGCCCGCTGTAGCCTTATCCATATTTTGGATATAGAGATCTTGTAGTTCATTTGGAACATCTGCTGGGACATTATACTTGGTCATCACAATCACCCTATATCTGCGGCCACACCCATTCTTCACTTCAAGACTACGGAGAACTATAACTGTAATTTTTTTGATAAAGTGAACAAATATGGAAGTTATATAGATTATTAATTGCCCCTCTAAGGTTATATTCTAAATCATAAATGAAATTGTATGGGCCGAACATGTGCTAGTTGCGGCAGGTCCGGTCACAATCGCAGAACATGCTTACTGCAACAGCATCTTGATGATAATAATCGCAAATTAAAGGTTGAACGGCGAAATTGTTCTCTTTGTGGAGAGCATGGCCATAATGTATTAACTTGTGAAAAAACAAATCCTAAAAAGGCTACAATTAGAATGTTGAAATCATCTGTAAAGGGAAGTCGTGTCTGTAGTGCATGCGGAAAGTATGGACATAACAACCGGACCTGTATTGTTACGAACCCTAACCGCCCTCCTAAAAGAGCAATAGATGGTGGTAGACGGCATTGCAAACAATGCGGAAATGTTGGCCACAATACTCGAACATGCCCGATAATCAATCCTGAAAGAAAGGATAAGGGAAATAGAATTGATGGAAAGAGAATTTGCAGCGAGTGCGGAAAACGAGGACACAATACTAGAACTTGCCCTGTTCTATTTCCGAATCGTGTTCAACGAAATTCGCGTGCTAGGAAAAGAATTTGCGGACAATGTGGAGGCGGGGGGCACAATAAGAGGACTTGCCCTTCTCTCAACCCACTGGCTGCTGCTGCGAGAATATTGAGAAAGGGCAAGAATATAGATCAACGTCGATGTAAAATTTGTAACACCGCCGGACACAATTCAAGAACATGCTCTCAAAGAGCATTGCAATCGATTGATAATTGATACCGATTTCGCTTCACTGACCAGTGAAATGCGGTTGACGCTTTTCGACATAGGCTGCAATTCCTTCTTTCGCATCGCTGCTATTGAACAGAGAAGCTTGTAATTCTCGCTCAAGTGCCAAGTGGTATTCGAATGGAATCTCTGGGCCTGTTTGGCATGAACGCTTGATGTTTCCAACAGCTTTAACCGCCTTGTTGGGCAAAGTGAATTGGCTGCAATAGTCAAGAATATCTTCACGGAAACCTTCAGGTGAACCCTCGTAGATGTCATTGAGAAGAGTGAGGTTTTGTGCATCCTCGAAAGATATCAGATTGCCAGTAACCATCAGTTCTAGGGCTTTTGCCTTACCGATGAGGCGAGTCAAACGAGCTGTACCGCCAGTTCCTGCTAGGACACCGAGGTTTATTTCAGGAAGTCCCAATTTACCAGAGTTCTTGCGAGCGATACGGATATCTGCTGCCATAGCGATTTCAAGACCGCCACCTACTGCGTGACCGTTGATAGCGCAGACGACTAACTTGGAGGTTTGTTCAAGTCGGGAAAGTGTTTCATTAGCGTGAAGACAGAAGTTGTACTTGAAGCCTGGAGTAACACTGTTCAACATTTGAATTGAAGCACCAGCGGAGAAGAAAGATGCCCCATTTCCGGTTAATACAATTACTGTCACATCATCATCAAAACGTGCTTTCACAACTGCTTGGTCAATATCTCTCATCATTTCGTGAGTGTAAGTATTCGGAGAACGGTCGTTTTCACCGATTAAAGGCGCACCTGCAGAGTCTGAAGTTAATTCAATAACTGCAATTCCATTGTTAGTTGTACCATAGTTGACAAGACGATTGTCCATTGCTTCGAATTTGAGATCATATGAGTCGCTCATAGTTAGGCCAAAGGTGATAGCATTATGAACAAATCGCCACTAATATCATTGCCTACTTTGGACTTTTTGGCGATTCTACATCATTAGAAAATGATATTTTCGCCCCATTGCGCCGTACATTATTCCATTTTTCACCAACCGCCTTCGCTTCCGGACTCTGTTCCCACCTATCCCGCTTCAATGCTGGCCGGAATGGCATTCTCCTAACTCCGCGACCCATTGCTTTCGGGTCAGACTTTAGCATGAAGGGTGATACAATCGGGTAAAGTATTCTTTTCAACAATGTTGGGCGGAACAGTTTGGAAATCCAAATCAACCCATTTCCATGTTTTTTCTGACTCCTCATCCACTGATTACACATTAATTTGAATGTTCTATCACCGACTCGATTCATTAGACATCTATTGACCACACTGGTCTTAACATATGGCATCAATTTCTTGCGAACTTCCGTTTCATAATCACATTCCCCGAGTATATCCTTAGCGGCTAATGTCCCACTCCATACTGCCATTCTCATTCCGAAACCCCACATGAAGTCCTGCAAACCACCCGATTCCCCGACATAGTATCGTCCATCTTGTTTGTAATTACGATTGATTGTGAAATCTCCTTTTCCGCCAACTCTTTTCACAGGCTTCATGTCAATATTTGGATACTGATTCTGGTACCACGCAATCGTTTCATTGAGGAAGCGTTCAGATTTCTTTTGCTTCCGCCACAAACAAGTACATATCAAACCAACACCATCTATTATAATCATGTAAGAATAAGAACCAGGTGCTAATTTGTCATTCAATTGAAATGAAATATGGTTTTGATGAGAGGTGTGAAAAATCTCCCCATATGCAACCGCTGAGGTCCCCTTGGGGCCACAAGCAATTATTGTGCAGTCCTCTTCCTTGACTCGTGAGTTGTAATGGATTTTAGCACCTGCTTCCAAAGCCATTTGCTTGAATCCTTGGTCGATAGTGTGTTCGCTTGTCCCTCGCTCAACAATTCTATACGAGACTTTATCGGAACGTGGGTAGGTTATTTTGTCATCGGGATGAATCAGATCAATTTCCTTGAATTCAGTAGACTTAAATCGCTTTGAATCAAAACCCCATTCCTCTAACTGGTCGAAAAAATCTTCATCCATTGACCAGTTTTCTAATGCTTGAAAATCTCCATCAAAACGGGCGCCTGAGTCATCGCGAATATCATGAACATGAACTTCTCTACCCGCTCTTGCCAATAATGTAGCAGATGCTAATCCTGAAAGCCCCGCCCCCATTATTTGGATGACTGGTTTACCGCTCATGCTAACCCTATTGAGGAGTGAGGTTTGAATGATGCGCTTGCCTCGCATCTGCATGGGCGGCAATATTATCATCGAACAAGCGCCAGTTTTTCTCGATGCAAATGCCCTATTGAATAGATTACCGAAGCAGGATTGCGGAGCAGTTGTGTCCTTTTTAGGAATTACAAGAGGGAAAGATGGTGATGCTGAAGTATTACGCCTTGAATTTGATGCATGGCAAGATAAGTTGACATCTGTATTAGAACGACTAGCACAGCAAGCGATTGACGATTTCTCTGTAACTGCAGTAGCGATGTCGCATCGTACGGGAAGTGTTGGCCCAGAAGAGCCGATTGTTGCCATTCATGTTGCTAGCCCTCATCGAAAAGAAGCGTTTCATGCTTGTCATTGGCTAATAGATGAACTCAAAAATCAAGCACCCTTGTGGAAGAAAGAAGTGACCAATAAAGGTGAATCTTGGAAGCCAGGATTAGGCTGAACCAGAACAAAGACAATCTACTAATGGAGAGATAACAATGGAAAAAAGTATTCAAGGAATTGTTGAAATCGGTAAAAAACCTATCGTGGAGAGAAGGGCTATTGCAAGAGGAATATTACATCTTAGTATGCAAACTGGAATTGCAATTCAAAATGGTGATATCAAGAAAGGCGATGTTATTGAAGCTTCTACCATCGCTGCGATTCAAGCGGTCAAAGATACTCCGAGAATAATTCCTCATTGTCATCCGATTCCACTTGAAGGATGCAAAGTTGATTGGTCTTGGCAAAAATACGCTAACGGCTGGGGTTTGGTCTGTGAAGTTCATGTTAGTGCTCATTACAAAACTGGGATTGAAATGGAAGCGCTAACGGGAGTTTGTGCCGGTTTACTATGCGCATTAGATATGGTAAAATCATTGGAAAAGGATGAACTGGGCCAATACCCTAGTACCAGAATCACCGATATTGAAGTAGTTGAGAAATTTAAAGGCGAGTGAAAATCAACCGCTTTGTTCATCAATTAGGCGCGCCCGCAACAGTATATGGGCAGTGTCTCCGACCTCCAAAAACACTTTCTTGAAGCGGTTGACCAAGCGGCAATCGCTAGCGCAGAATGGCGCGGCAAGGGTGATAAAATGGCTGCTGACGCTGCTGCTGTTGAAGCGATGCGTCGTACATTTGACAATGTTCCTTTTGATGGAAGAGTTGCAATTGGTGAAGGTGAACGAGATGAAGCACCTATGCTTTACATCGGTGAAAAATTGGGCAATATGATCGGAGTTGCAGGTGCTGCAAAGATTGACATTGCTGTTGACCCGCTTGAATGCACAAATAATTGTGCAGATAATACTCCAAACTCGATAGCAGTACTTGCAGCCGCTCCAAGAGGAACACTTCTTCATGCTCCGGATTGCTATATGGACAAAATTGCAGCAGGACCTGCTCTTGCTGGCCATATTAGTCTCGATGGTAGTGTGTTGTATAATCTTGAACAGGCAGCCAGCGTACTAGACAAACCGATTAGTGAAGTAAGGGTAGTCGCTTTGGATAGAGAGCGCCATGCTCAGTTGTTCAAAGAAATTCGTGCCGCAGGTGCTGACTTGAGCCTAATGGGTGATGGTGATGTTTCTGGGGCTATCTGGGCTGCTCGCCCTGATGGGCCATATGACTTGCTAATGGGAATTGGTGCCGCACCGGAAGGTGTTATCTCTGCAACCGCAATTCGCGGTCTTGGTGGAGTTTTCGAAGGAAGATTAGTATTCAGAAACCCGCAAGAAGAAGCACGTGCTGAAAACATGGTCGGTGACGATTTGACTCGCCTTTGGGAAGCAAATGACCTGTGTAAGTCAGATAATGCTATTTTTGCAGCATCTGGTGTTTGTGATGGATATTTACCAGGCGTAATTGTTAACGATAAAACAACTCAAACATTTTCAGAAATTATTGATGTAGAATCTGGAACTGTCCGCAGAATAGATACTATTCGGCCACTTTGATGAAGACATTGAAGAAAGGGTAACCCTTCAACAAAATTATGTCGTCTCATCAAGTACGTCTGGAGGTTAGACTTCCTGAGGGACATTGGTCAGGAGATGTGACCAGAGCAAACCCCTCTGCTATTTTACGCATTGAGAAGCACATGCCCTTGAGTAGAGGAAGAGGAACTGCTAGAATTTCATGCAGTGAAGATATCTCTAAATCAATCGCTGAACATTCAGGTATTGAAGACTATAAAATAATGCAAAACAATTGTTATGACATTACTATTGAAGCGGGTGGTGGTGGCTTCCTCAAACCCTTAGTTGATGTCGGCGTGATACCTCATACCCCATTTGAAGTACGCGATGGATGGGTCGATTGGACAATTGAATGTTCACAGAATAAAGTTAGAGAACTTATTGAATCATTCAAAATGCAATCGATTCCACACCGCCTAATTTCGACGAGGAGTGTTACTGCAAGATTGCTAACCGCTCGCCAACGACAAGTTTTTGATATTGCCATTAGGGAAGGATTCTATGACATCCCAAGACGAATATCCCTAACAGAACTCGCACAATTATTAGATGTTGCAAAATCAACATTATCCGTTCAGTTGCAACGAGTTGAATCTACGATCGTAAACACATTTTCCGAAGAGATTAGAAGACGCTCACCTTAAAAAAAACTCCATTAACAGCAATCGGTTAGTACGAACATGTTCGCAGATATCATAAGGGAGTGGTTCGCATAGCATGTCTATGGACAACCTACCTACAACTTGGGATGATTGGATTGCAAACTTTTCTGACTGGCAAGACCGAGTCGGATATGACCGCAGTTGGCTTGGCGATTTTGATCTCTCGATTCAATTTGATTGGGACCGTGCTGGTGATGTCATTGAATTCGGTGACTATCAAGGTAGAGCAAAGTGGGAACGTTCACTACAAATCCCTCAGCAAAGTATGCGCGATGCCCTAATCTCAATGATCACTGTCCAGGGTGATACAGAATTCGCTTCTGTTGAGCAACAACGCCACCTACTCGCATCAGCCCCTACTGCGTATGATAGATACGCTGCTGCCCGCATTATGGCTGAAGAACAAAGACATGGATGGCAAATGGCTTACTTATTGATGACCTACTTCGGACAACAAGGCCGAAGAGAAGCCCAGAAACTATTGGAAAGAAATGCACAAGATGGAGATAGATTACTCGGTGCTTTCAATAGACCTATGCCTCATTGGTTAGACTTTTTCTGCTACACAATGTTCGTTGATAGAGATGGTAAATTCCAACTCGGTATGCTATCAACTTCGGCTTTCAAACCAGTTGCTGCCTCTATGGGACCAATGTTAAAGGAAGAATCATTCCATCTTGGAACTGGTTCAAACGGATTACGCCGCGTCATTAAGGCAGGAATAATTCCACTCGATATGCTTCAGAGATACTTCAACAAATGGGTTTCAACTGCACACGATTTATTCGGTGTTGATGCTTCTTCAAGCGCACACTGGGCTTATGTATGGGGAATAAAGGGTCGCTGGGATGAACGCGCAAAACTTGAAGCTGGAATCGAAGTTGACAAAGAAGTCTTGAACGAAGAAGCACGTGGCCATTATCATGAAGAGATTGCAGCAGAAGTGGAAAAACTTTCAGGATATTTACCTGAAGGTGCTGCCCCTCTATATGTTCCGCATGAGAACTTCAATCGCAGTATTGGAGTTACAAAACATAACCGCTATTTGACTAGTGGCGAGGAATTCTCTGGCTCGGAACAACAATGGGATGCTTACATAGCATCTGTGCTCCCTTCTGACCAAGATGAAGAAGACCTCAAATCATTATTTGAACTTGAATGGGTTGCAGAAAAGAAATTGTCCGAAAGGCAAATATCTTCTAAAATCGGTGGCACTTCTGCATAAGCAGGAGATAGGTGAGTGAAATGATTCCTGTAAGCCTTTATGGCATCGATTCACAGATGTGTGAAAGATTCTATGTAGAATTATCTAGTTTGGTTTCTGGGTCTGAAGAGGATTTAAATTATTCAAATGCGATTTTCTCTATTGAAGCGGATTCATTGATGCAAAATCTTGAGGTGGCAGATAGATGGTCGGGCCGAGATATTATTGAATGGTCTGAAGAAATTGCAATTGAAATTGAGATGTCCATCCGGGCTTCTAATTACCCCGAAGTATCAATGTTGGAGCATTTGCTTACCTTAGAGAATATGGATGCAGTAAGGATTTCTCAATGGCTCCATTTCTACTCTCGCATCTATCCAATATATTCTGAAGATGCTTGTAAAACTTTGACTAAAATGGGATTGGATACACCGTTTAAACCCTATGATATGGCAAGTTACGGCCTATATGTGACCCGATTGGAAGGATTGAAGATTCATTCTCCATATTGGGGATTGCCTGAAATTGGACTTCCTCGAAGTAGGCTACTACAACTGGGATTGGAGCGATTTAATTGAAAAATGCGATGGTTCATCTAAAGTTGCTATTTGTAGCAATCGTATGGGGTTTTGGTTGGCCTGCTGGGCGGGTTTTGGCTCAGGATATTGCTCCTTTTGGCGCAGCATGGATTCGCTATGTTATCGCAGTAGGTTGTTTCATAATCTATCTTAAGATCACCGATAATTGGCACGTGCCGACAAAAAAGGAATGGAAAAGAATTACCCTTATCGGTTTCTTTTCAACATTTATTTATCAGTCACTATTCATGTATGGGATGAAATTCACCGCAGCAGGAGATGCTTCGTTGATGATAACATTTAACCCAATTTTCACAGCATTACTGGCAATTCCTTTCTTGAATGAAAAAATGAATTGGCGTTTGGCTACTGGATTGACCTTTGGCCTAAGTGGCGTGGTTATCATTTTCTTTTACTCGCCAAATATTGACATCTCTTTTGATGAACGATTGACTGGAGACCTATTTATCGCCGCTGCAGCATTGGCCTGGGCCACTTCAACAATACTGCAAAAGAAAGCGATGACCTCACCTGCTAGTGATTCTCAAACTCCTCTTTCACCACTACATCTAACCGTTTGGTCTTCACTTATCGGATTACTAATCCTCTCCCCTTGGGCTGCATATGAATCATATATTGGAGGAATACCATCTCCTAGTGTAAATGGTTGGATTGCAATAGTTTTCTTAGCGATTTTTTCTACGGTTTTTTCCTATGTCTGGTTCGCCGATGGAATTGTCACTATCGGTGCTGGAAAAACCGCACTCTATGTCTACTTGGTTGCACCATTTGGAATATTAGGTGGCTGGTTAATTCTCGATGAGAAATTGGGCTGGTCTTTGATAGCGTCATTTTTACTGATTTTAATCGGGGTATTATTGGCTCAATCTAATCCAAAAACCACCGAATCTTAGATGCAAGATTATCAAACCACATCTATATTGATGTATGATTCACCCTTCATTTGATGAAGAAGTAGTTGCTGGCCTTTGTTATGCAGATTACTAGCGTGGCCGTTATCGGCGCCGGAACAATGGGTGCTGGTATCGCACAAATTTGTGCTCAAGCCGGCTGGAGAACAAATCTATTCGATGCATTTCCTGAAAGTTTACAGAGGGGAATGAAAAATATTGATTCATTTTGGGACAGAGGCATTGCTCGCGGCAAGACCACTGCCGAACAAAAACAACAATGGGCTGCAAATCTCCATCCATTCTCCGATATGCAAAACGCAGTTTGTGATGTTGATTTAGTGATAGAAGCGGTACCGGAAATACCTTCGCTAAAGCATCAAATTTTCGCCGACCTGGGCAAGATGACGCGCTATGATTGTATTCTTGGAACAAATACTTCCTCCCTTTCAATCAAGGCTATCGCCGAGGCATCTACTAAGCCAGAAAAAGTAATTGGAATGCATTTTTTCAATCCAGTTCCGATCATGAAACTTCTTGAATTGGTTGAACATGATGCTTGTTCAGAACAGACTATTGCCTTTGCACAAGCTGCGGGAAAAGCAATGGGTAAGACCACTATTTTGGTTAAGGATGTACCCGGATTTGCAACTTCAAGATTAGGTGTAGTATTGGGTAATGAAGCGATTAGAATGCTCGCTGACGGAGTTGCCAGCGCTAAGGATATCGATACTGCAATGGTCTTAGGTTACAAGCATCCGATGGGCCCTTTAGCGTTAACCGATTTAGTCGGCCTTGATGTGCGTAGAGATATTCTGTTGAATTTGAAGCAGTCTTTTAATGATGATTCATACACTCCTCATCCACTTTTGGAGAAATTAATCGCCGAGCATAGACTCGGTAAAAAGAGTGGTAAGGGTATCTATGATTGGACTTCGGGTGAGGCCCAAGAAACTGAACTACCTGAGTTTTAGTTACTGATTTTTAAACAAAAAAACTCTCTCGCAAACTTGTTGGTTGGGTAAGTTGCTAAGAACTGCACGACCGATTTTTGAGAGTAAAATCTCACCTTAGTGCCAACCTTGCTGCTGAGCATTGAATTGCCAACTTTCGAGTCACTGCGAAGAAAAAGTCTCCCTCTCACTTTTTGGATTCATTCCAAGCCAAATCTAGTAGGTGTTGAATTCTCTTGACATCATCTTTGACCCTTGT
>DAJY01000021.1:10009-11115 GCA_002499015.1 Euryarchaeota archaeon UBA242 | reverse complement strand
CCCCAATCATGCATGCATTGAACGGTTTCTTCATCTGCACCAGCGAGGTATGCACCAACCTCTGCACAGGTCAAGAACATGACCGCAGTCTTTCCTCGAATCATTTCAAGATATTCATCTTCTGTAACTTCATGATCTCTAGTTTCAAACTCAATATCTAATTGTTGACCTTCGGAAACTCTTCTAACCATTCTTCCGATTCTCTTAACTAAAAATGGTAAATCATTACAATCAATTCCATCTGCTACGACCATCGCTTCAAAGGCGATTGCAAGCATCGCATCACCAGCGTTTATCGCAGTTGCTACATCATATGCAATGTGGACTGCTGGTAATCCTCTTCTAATATCATCTTCATCCATAATATCATCATGAATTAAGGTAAAATTATGTATTGTTTCTATTGCAGCACCGACATCGAGTAATCCGGAGTGAGTATCTCCAACTGCCTTAGCGACGAGCCAAGGTAAAGTAGCCCTCATCCGTTTTCCGCCACCATTGATTAAATGCATCATAGCATCAGAAAGTCGTTTGGAACTAGTATGGGTTAGTGCTCTTTCAATACGAGTCTCAATAAATGGTTTAACCTCTGCGATTGCAGTAAATAAATCGCAGCCTTGTGCATCTGGAAGCATATGACTAATGTCACCCATATCGTGAATTATTCCATCTTCAAGCGATTTGCAAGCATCAGCATCTCCAGCAGCAGACCACCATTCATCAGTCATAATCCTAGCCGCAATACAGCGGAACCAAGGCGCAATAACACCTTTTGTTTCTTCTTCATCAATAAGCCACTGCTCAAGTTGTTGCTGGTCGACCCATGCTATTTGCGAAACTTCATTCGGGTTTGGATTAAGATCAACATCGGCCTTTATCAGAAGAATATGGTCTATTTCTCTTTCTATCCAACTGGCATTCATTCGTGATGAATATCTCATTTTAGTGATGAAGTGAAAATCATCAATTGAGAGTTGTGATGGGGAAATTCCAAGTTCCTGCTCAAGTTTACGAATTGCAGCCCGCTTAACACCAAGAGCATTAGTTTCTTCCAATTCAGATTCACAGTGAAGTGGATGTGAGCAACATGAGTTAGCCCATATTCC
>DAJY01000021.1:9203-9782 GCA_002499015.1 Euryarchaeota archaeon UBA242 | reverse complement strand
CTGAATGCCCTGTGCAATTGGCCAACCTTATGATGAGTGGCTATTTTTGAGTCTGAACCGACCACATTGTCAATTTCATCTACACAAATAACAGCTTCAGACATTAAATCAGATTGAATACTATCAGCCTCTTGACCAAGAAGAGCACTATGCTCGTTTTCATCAAGTTCGATGGTGGGAACATCAGATAAGTCATAGCCGGCCATCAACATCCCTCAAACCTGCGAGAAGCAATCTCTACATGAAGAGTTCTCTCTCAACATTTCAATAACAAAGGTCCAAAATATCTTTAAAAGGTACCAAGAATATAGAATAACCCCTTATTTAACTATTGTAAACCACTTTTGTGCCTCTGGTTGCAACTCCAATACAAGCATCAGCCACACGTTGAGGATGCTGTCCACTGACCATCATTACCTCTATCCCATTCTGCGCTACTTTTGCCCCTCTGGCTGCTTTAAGACCGATACCGCCAGTGACATCAATATCCGATTTATGCTCACCCTCAAATTTAATATCTGGACTCCAAATCTCTATCAAATCATCTTCTGTTGCCCTATTGGGTGGACAACGTAAGAT
>DAJY01000021.1:2766-8933 GCA_002499015.1 Euryarchaeota archaeon UBA242 | reverse complement strand
AGGTTACCATGACTATTCCTTCAGGTGCTCCTGCAAAGAAAGTTAAGTCTCCTTCAAAATTTTCTCCAGTACCCTTAACCCAATTATGAGGAGGAAGAACTGCCGCGCTAATATCGGCCTTTGTCAATTCTTCCATGACAATAGAATTTAAAGTAAGCATATCCATTCTTACTAATTGTACAGCCTGTTCTTGGGTTGAACAAAACTCATCAGCAGTAAAATTAGAACTATCTAATTTACCTTCATTTAGCCTCCATTGTTTCGCTCTAAGATGGCCAAAAGAACCTGCGCCATGAACTAATATCACGTCTAAATCATTATCGTGACAAGTGATAATTGTACTAACGAGGTTGCTAATAACATCTCTATTTACGGTACATAATTGATTCTTTTCAGTGATGAGGCCACCGCCCCATTTGACTACAATCTTGCCACGCATTATTACTCCCACAGGCCACCACATGATGAGTATAACGCAATCTCTTGACTAATACAAACAAGATTAATGTTTTTGTTGCCAAATCATACTCCCTTTTGTAAGCAATTATCAGTTACAAGATTCACTGTCTATTGATACTGAGATTACAAAGGTTTGATGTGGAAGGCGTATGGTGGCCACCTTATGAGCGATGGACCGAGCATTGATGAATTCATGAGACACTTGCAAGCTGTTCTTGATGATGCAGCAACAATTTCTGATGACACTGAACGTGAAAAGCGCTTGTGGCAAATCGAAGCAACACTGCAAGAAACTATTATTTTCAAAAACAGATACTTAGAATTGAAAGAACATGGAATTGACCCTCTTCGATTGATTGAACCGCAAGAAGGAGATCCTAACCCACCAAGAACTTCAGCTGCTGAAGCGGTAATTACTGGCTCTTCCAACTGCGGAAAATGTGGTGCACATATGGATGCAGATTTAGATTTCTGTCCATCGTGTGGAAAGAAGAAGTGAATTCTAATAATCAATAATTAGAATCAGCGAGAAGCCAATGTTAGGTTCTTCCACATGTCTTCTGGAACTTCCATAGCCAAACGAAGACCACCCATTGCTCCTAAGCGAACTGGGTCATCGACAACATGAACATTTACATCTCCCATATCAGAAAGTCTACGTTCAATCATTGCACCTAGACCTTTAATTCCTGAACCGCCGCCTGCTAAAACCATGTTAGCACGGAATTGATCGTGGAACTCAGGGTTTGATCCTGCGATTAGTAACTTAACATTTTCAACGATTGGGTCAACTATTGATTCACATGCGGCTTGCATACAATCAGTAATATCCAATGTCATTGCCTTACCTTCAATTGAAAAATCAACCATTACTGGGTTCTTAGGTGTTGAAGTACTAACGAATGAGAATTGTTCCTTCCAGCGACGCGCCATATCCTTGGTAATTTGCGCACCGTTATACTTTGCTTGGACTTGCTTAATCAATTCTGCATCAACGAAGTCTCCGCCATGTCCTGTATGCATTTGGTCACCTGGACCTGGTATAGTTCCGTATACACGACATAAATCTGCAGTACCTGCTCCGATATCGATGACAAGAGTATGCTCTATCATATCCAGTGCATAAGCGACTGCAAACGGTTCTGAAATAATCATTGCAGCGTTTACTGAACCTGCTGCAGCATCAAAAATTGCAGTTTTGTCTACGTGACTTGCTTCAGCAGGTGCACCAATAACCGCAACAACGCGGTTATATTCTTCAGGGTCTGCAAGACCGATTAAGTGAGTAATGAAATCAGCGATGTGCTTTCTATCTGCGGATGTATCCTTGATAACACCCTTCTCTAATGGACGAAATAGATTTAGGGCAAGGCGATTTTTTAATGCTTCTTCGCCGAATAATACATCTCGCTTTAAGAAATTCTTTGCAATTGCATCCTTTGGAGTTCCAATAACTGTGAGCTCTTCTTCTTCATGACTATCCGAAGATACCATTACACTTCTAAAGGTTCCTAAATCGATTCCAATATACAATACATCATCAGCCATGATACTCGCCATTGCGAACCACCTTATGAATAATACCTCCAAAATGATTGATTATAAAATCAATTTTATGGAAATCTGAACTAATCGAAATCAAAAATAAATTATATAGAATGGCACACTTTGTACAATTTAATAGATTTAACACCAAACTTCACAATGATGACAGAACCAAGAAGCATATTCAGGGTGTAATTCGGCCATCTTACCACAGCCGGTACATTCCTTGAGGGCCTTATCACCGAATAATTCCATTACTATTTGGACATGGTACGAATCATCGATGCCTAACTGTTGGCGCATTGCCCATAATAATTGATCTTCGCTTGGAGAAATTATTCCATCTTCCAATACTAAAGCAACTACTGTCTTGTAATCATTGAAGTCCTTTACATTCCTTGCGTCTAAAATCACTCCGCCCTTTTCAGCAACAATGTCTGTACCACCTGGGTCATCAACGAATAAAACCAATGACTCTGCTTTCAAATGACTTTCTCTTAGTTCAAAGGAGATTCTATTGCCTTCTAAATTGGCATAAACCAATTTACTAGAGCGATTGATAACGTTGGTTATTGAACGTGCAGTGTCTTCAGCACTGCGTCCACGCTTCCAACCTGTTGGCGAGTGTTCATTGTAAGAATAGAACTCTGTTCCTAGTGCAGGATATTCAAGGCGGATTTCTTCACCGCCATCAAACCCATTTGATACGATTGTTAGTGCTGCCACCTCAGTGGAGACGATATTGTCGTCGTCATCAAAATTGATCAGCAATGGTTTTCTTTCCTCAACTGCAGCATTGAAGTGTCCTTGCATTCCACTCATCCACTTATCCTCAAGCCTAGCAAGGGAAGATTCTTGTTCCTCAGTAAGTTCGCTTTCTACACCCAAAAGGTCTGCTAATCGACCACTTTCCATATCTCGTTTGAACTCATCAATTAATTCCGCATCTCTTCTATGGTCTGGCGGTGGAGGTGGAGCTCTTGTAGCGACATGGTTTGGATCGGACCATTCATGGTTGCAGGATTCGCATTGTAGATATCCTTCCATTGTAGAATCTTGTGACTTACCACCACAGCGAGGACAATCTCCTTCTTCAGAAAAACCAAGATTATCCGCTGCTTCTTTGCGACCCTTGCGCATACCGCCGAACCCTGCCATAATTACTCCACACACTTGAGTTTCTATCAAGTCTTGCATTCATCAACCTCAATTCTGCAAGATATTAAACTGCCAACTGACAGTTTTATCGCAAAGTTGCAATTGGTGAATCACTCTTCTTCGTCTGCTGGAGGGGCTGCTGCTTCTGCTGCTGCTGCAATAGCTGCTTGGGCTTCTGCTTCTTCTGCTGCAATAGCCGCTTCTGCTTCCTCAAGTTCCCATTGTGCGAAGGTTTCTTCGATAGATGGGTCATCTGGTTCAACTTGGTAAAGATATTCTCCAGGAATTTCATCAACGAGGTAAACAGTAGTTCCTGCCCGATAAATGATGTGTCCATCTGCTACTGCACGAACTGTATCAATTTCTACAATAGATGGTCTGCTGATTCTCACATGACCTGCTTCCAATGCATTGATTATTGTTTTTGATAAGTGAACATGATTTCTGTCACCAGCAAGTATTCCGAATTCAATTAGAGTAGCGATTTGTTCTTCTTCACAAGGGTAGTAAAGAGATTCAGGAATTTCATCAGTTGGTAGATCTAACTCAAGTTCAATAGAGTGCCCATATGTTGCCCTCATCATTTCACCTTCAACTTGGTAGCGTCCTTTTACATCAGCATCTGCGATAGCCTCGAAGTGCCATGCACGTAGCCAGTGATAATTACGGCGTTGCTTTGCAATCGATTCTGATAACTCACGAGAGTTTACCCATCCATTGATATCCATTTCAACATTAAATTTTTCAGGAGCGTGACGAAGAACCAGAGCCAACATGCGGCCTAGGGAGTTAGATTCTCTGTCGCTCATGATGAATTTTCCTTCTTCATTACAAACAGGGCAATTAGCGCCACTGAAGTGTCCGTGTTTTCTGCATTGTCGCAGCATAATTCAAGGGCGTGAGAAACCCCTTCATAGAGTCTATGGCTAATCACATTAGTTTTATTGGAGAAATCGGGCGCCATTAGCGTCTCAAATGTACATTTTATTACTTGGCAACCGTTGCTATCAAGTGCCTAATACCCCTCGGCGTGTCATGGTTGATGTCGCTGTAATCGGTGCGGGCCAAACCAAGTATGGAAATCATCCACTCGGACTCAAAGCAATGTGGGCCGAAGCGGCAACAAATGCTTTCAATTCAGTAGACAAGAATTTTGAGGCCAATTTAGTTGATGAGGCTTTTATTGGTAGTGTTGCATTCGGTGGAGCCCAATTAGGAAACACCGCTGCTATACTTACGGAACACTCTGGAATGAAGGGTTGCTCTGTTAGAAGAGTTGAGAATGCTTGTGCTTCATCTGGTTTTGCACTTAGAGATGCCATGATGGCAATAAAAAGTGGAGAGGCAGATATCGTAGTAGCTGGTGGTATTGAGAAAATGAATGACCTCAGCGCAGAACGAAAGCGATACTGGCTTGGCGTCTCAGGTGATACAGAATGGGAAAGATTAGCGGGGCTAACTTTCCCAGGCACTTATGCTCTAATGGCAAGAAGGCATTTTCATGAATACGGTTCCAACCACGATGACCTTGTCAACATAAGTGTCAAAAATCATATGCACGGTTTTGAAAACGAGTTTGCTCATATTCGCAAAGAAGTATCCTTCGAGAAGGCTGCTAGCGGTTTTATGGTGGCAGACCCTCTGACATTATACGATTGTTGTCCGACATCAGATGGTGCATCGTGTGTAATTTTAGCTGCTGATCATGTTGTTAGAGAGTTTACTGATGACCCCATTTGGTTGAAGGGTAGTGGCGCTGGTTCAGACCATTTAGCCCTACACGATAGACACTCCATCACTCAAATGAGTGCAACCCAAAAGGCGGTTGCCCAAGCCTACAAGAGTTCAGGAGTGTCAGCAAGAGACATCGATTTAGCAGAAGTTCATGATTGTTTTACCATCGCTGAACTAATGGCAACAGAAGACCTAGGTTTTGCTAATAGAGGTGAAGGCGGATTATTTGCTAGACAAGGTAGAGGAAGAAGAAATGAAGGCGATGTTGCAATTAATCCAAGTGGTGGATTGAAATCAAAAGGCCATCCTCTCGGCGCTACTGGTACTGGTCAAGCAGTTGAAGTGTTCAAACAACTGAAAGGTACTGTTGAATCAGCAAGACAAATTCGTGATGCTGAAATCGGATTAACTCACAACGTTGGTGGCTCTGGTGCTACTTGCGCTGTTCATATCTTTGGGAGGGATAGATGATGGATGAAGAAACCGTTGAAATAACGGAACAGGAAATCCTCGACATGGAGGAACACGAAACCATTGTTTGGAAAGGTTATCTTGCCTGTGTAGGAGAGGATTCGTGTGTTGTACAATCACCTTGGTATTTGGGAGATGATTGCGTTTTTGGAGCTGATTCCGATTACACTACTTTGGCCATAGCAGCCATTCAATTACTGCAGAGTAAAGGAACTCAAATAAATTCTATCAACGCACTGAACGATGTTGAAGGTTCAATTATGTTCATGGCTACAGGTGTTGAAGTAATGCAGACATCCAATGATGATTCTGCACAACTTAGTGCAGAATGGGACTTGTGCATTGGTGATGATGCAAGAGTTGTGGTTTGTAAAACTGATTGTGATGTAGACATATGGGAACCAGAGGGTGGTTTGGATGTTGATGAAGAGTTCCACCACGAAATGACTTCTGCTTGGGAAAAAGAATGCCAGCCAGAACATGTATCTCAAGGCGCATATGTTTCACAGCAGCAATACCAAGAGGGCGCTGCTGCAAGGCTCAAATTGATGAGCCAGAAAGTGGATGGAGAGTTGATATGGCCACCTCGTCAAATGGATGGAAAAGGCAATCTAATGCCCCAAGCAAGTATCCCCTTACAAGAGAATGCAACTATTGAGTCATGGACTAAACTTGCAGCAGCAGGTGCGCCTTCTGAATTTTCAATTAGAGCACCTCTGCTGGGTGGAATCAGCACTGTATTTGTCCGCTTTGAACAAGGCCCTAGAGGCGTATTCCTATTGGTCGATGATGAAGAGAAT
>DAJY01000021.1:2233-2528 GCA_002499015.1 Euryarchaeota archaeon UBA242 | reverse complement strand
GGATTAAAGTGTCAAATTATTAGAGATTGATTATTCTTCTTCTCTATATTTTGCAGCGTTCTTTTCGCTAACTAAGTTGTTATTACAATGAGGACATCTGTCATCCACATTAAGCATATTAGGCCTAATAGCCAAAACAGCAAGACAACTAGAACAGGCTGCGAACATTTCACCTTCTTCTAATTCTAGATCCATTGAATTATCTTCACCCTCTCCGAAATATGCAGCCTTATATCCTGGGTGGAAATGATATCTGACTCTTCTCACTGAACCAAAAGTAGCCCAACCAAGTAAT
>DAJY01000021.1:0-1955 GCA_002499015.1 Euryarchaeota archaeon UBA242 | reverse complement strand
GTAAGTATTGCAAAAAATAACGCTGCAAGTGAAATAATTACTGCTGCTGGCCAATATGACCATTGTTTCTGCCTTCTATATCCGGTCCAAATCAAACCTCCTGCAATCGCTGGCAAGATTGCAATAACCTGCATTAATTGTGGCGAACCAAAACCGGTTAGATTATCCATAACTAAACTTGAAAGAAAAATTACTATGATCAATGTGTCAATGGCTAAGATGAATGCTGTACCCCGATGAACCCTAGCAAAGGTATTTTGCGTCGAAGTAATCTTTGATGGAGCAATCCCCGCTGGGATTATTTCTCCGCCTCTATCCCCTGTCATTATTTGCTGGGCGTGCAACACCGTCTTCAAACATTGGCTCGTTTTAGGTTGTAATCACTCTAAATTAACGGCGAAGGGGTCTTGAGCAAGTTCTGTTTGGCACTGTCATGGCGATACGGGATACCGATGTCGAGATTCGCGGCTCTAGTCTTGCCGGCCTACGAATCGTGTTGGGTATTTCTGGCGGAATAGCAGCCGTAGATACTGTCCGTTTAGCAAGAGAGTTGCGTCGCCATGGTGCTGAATTAACTGTTATAATGACACAATCTGCACAGAATATCATTACTCCTTTAGCAGTTCGTTGGGCTAGTCAATGTGAAGTCATTACCGACTGGGATGGAGATTTATCAGCCCTTGATGAGTTTGATGGAATTTTGGTAGCACCAGCCACTCGTAATTTGATGGCCGGTTTCGTTCACGGTCTCAATAATGGACCACTACTAATGGCACTGTCAGCTGCTAGAGGCAGGGGTACAGCGACTATGTTGATACCAAGTATGCATTCTGATTTAGCAGGCGATCCTATTACCGATGATCTTGTTGCTGAAGTAAGAAAACATGGTGCTGATGTTGTATGGGGGCCAAATGTAGAGGGTAAGCAGAAAACACCCTCACATGATGAAATCGTTGCAAAGTTTGCTCATTTCGTTAATAGAATCAAGCCAAAAAGAAAATCCATTGTAGTCACACTAGGAGCAACTCGTTCTGCAATTGATGATATCCGATTTGTCCAAAATACCAGCAGTGGTGCTACTGGATTGGCTATAGCAGATCACTTTTATCGTCTAGGACATGATATTACTTGTGTTGTAGGAGTTGTATCATGCCCAATACCAAGTTGGCTACCATTGATTATCTCAACCCCTGATGCAGATGATATGCTAGCAGAACTATTGGCTATTGCCAAGGATAATATTGATGCATGGATTCATTGTGCTGCTGTTTTAGACTATATTGTTGCCAATCCTGCAAAGGGTAAAGTTGCTAGCCAACAAGGGAGTTTGCAAGTTGAATTGATCGAAGGAGCAAAGCATATTCAACTTTTGAAAGAGTTGTGTTCTGGTTCGGTTAGAATCGGATTCAAACTTGAAAGCGGAATAAAGCAAAATGATTTGATTTATCGAGCCGTTGCTCAAATAGAGAATTCGGGCATGACGGCAGTAATAGCCAACCGCTTAGAAGACTTGGGAAACCCACAAAAACCACGTGGTTATTTGGTTGATAAACACGGTGCTCATTTCATTTTAGAGGACCAAAAGAAGATGTGTGATGCAATTCAAGCCTTTGTAGAAAGAGGCTATTGATTCTATAGAACAGGTGGTTGTGATGAGAAGATTCGCAATTATTGGCAATAGAGCAATGGCTCAAGGAAAATTGCCTTTGAATGATATGGCTGGTGCTGCTGGGCGTATGGATGTATTAGTTCGAGCATTGATGTCAGCATTGATGACAAGTCATGGGATGAGGAGAGATAGTGAAATCATCTTACATCTACATGGTGGACCTGGGCCGAGTAGAAGAGTAAAGTTCGTTGGTGCTGAACTGAAGGGAGTTCATGCTGAGGAGAGGGCTGTTGCCGGTCAAATTGGTAAGGTGATTCAATTACCAACTCCTGCAAGAGGTCAATGG
>DAJY01000035.1:41145-41801 GCA_002499015.1 Euryarchaeota archaeon UBA242 | reverse complement strand
CCACAGATTTGAATTGTACCAAATGTACTAGGGTAAATGTAGGTAGTTCTAGTATAACTGTTAGTGTAACTGGATGATGTAGATGTTCCATTTGATGAATTATATTCCCAATTAACATACCCCGTATAATTTTGTGAACTGTACACCACAGAAATTCTATCATTGTCTGAGTTTAAATTAGCGCTGTAAATAATCAAACTTACAGGAGGAGGAGTATACTGGAATTGATACGAAAGAGTGGAGTTGGTTGAATTGGGGCAATCGTGCCATGTCCCATTGGTACCACAATTTAGAATAACAGCCTCAAAATCAAGTGTAATATTGGTACCATTTTGAACTGATGAATCAAATACTAATTGCACGCTCAGGTTGTAAGTATCATTTGCTCCAATCATATACCACCAACTAGTTTGATTATAGAAGCCAGAAACTCCTGAATCGTCAGCACTAGCATTTATCCCTGGATAATTTATGTCAAAACTACAGGTATTGATCAAATCAATTGTGACAAAATAAGTAGAGCTAATCGCAAAATTACCTACTGTTAGACAATGAGAATCGTTATTCGAACCAGTATTGTTGCCACCAGTATTGTTGCCACCAGTGTTGTTACCACCGGTATTGTTACCACCAGTATTGTTGCCGCCGGTATTGTT
>DAJY01000035.1:40243-41013 GCA_002499015.1 Euryarchaeota archaeon UBA242 | reverse complement strand
TTGTTGCCGCCGGTATTGTTGCCACCGGTATTGTTGCCAGTTCCGTTTCCACCGCCTCCACTGCTTGCGTTAGTTAAAGTGAAGGAAGTCGAATCACTGTCGACATGATTGGTAGTATTGCCGATAATTTCCCAAAGTTGTGCATTTACACTATAATTGCCTGCAGTCAAGTTCGTCCATGCTTCACTCATGTATTCACTATTATTGGTCTCATTCCAGTTCCAACTAGAGGAACTAACCGACGCATTACCATCGGAAATAGAGGTCTCAAGGAGGTAATTATTTCCAGCTACAGTACAATTTACCAGATAATAGCCAAGTACAGCACCTGTCCATGTAGCCCAACCAGATGAATCTGTTGAAGCCCAAAGATCGGTTAGGGATGAGTTTGAACCGCATGATGTATTGTTTCTTGCAGATGTCAAAGAAGGGATTTCAACATCCTCTTCAAGAATCTCATCGTCCACTACGGTTGGTAATTGAGCAAATCCATTTGATAGGATTTGAACAAATAGTAAAATGGTAATCATGAACAGTGATATTTTCTGCATGATTAGCCCAAGTAATGCCCGTATATAACTTAGATTTATTCAAAAAACACTGCAAAATCATCGTTCCAATCAACATTGGTAGCATCGAACCATTGTTGTGGATTTTGATAAGCACCAGATTGACTATTTTTACGTATATTCTTAGCCCGTTGACTTACCAGTTTCCAAGCAGTTTTCTCTCCAATTCCAGGAATTGCTTCAAGTTGCTTTTGTGATACA
>DAJY01000035.1:19384-39987 GCA_002499015.1 Euryarchaeota archaeon UBA242 | reverse complement strand
CCTGTGACAATTATATCTGATTGAGTTTCCAATGGAATATGGTATTCAACTCCAATCAGTATTGGATATGCACCTATTTGGCGGCCAAAAGAAATACCCGCCTTACCATGACAATCTTTGCTTGTATGTGCTTCAGTTTGGTGCACTGCAAGGCGAGTTCTTCCGTCATGAGTTTCCCAACGCACATTGCATAACTTTTGACCCAAAGGGAATAATTCCTGTAATAAGGGTCCGTCAATGTTGTCTCTAACGCTTGATTTAAAAGAATTGAAGTCTTTTTGCGAAATATCTTGGAAACCTTCACCTTCTACTTGGCGTATATTGATTCTACGAAGTAGTAATCCTTCATTACGAATTTCGTGTAATAGATTGAGGTTTAGATCATATGATGCTGAAGTTTCACCATTTAACCCAGCAATAAAGTTCAGTCCTGGTAGCAGATTTGGTAATCCGCGTGCTCCACGTCCTCGACCATGCTTATTGATGAGGCGAATTGCACTCTTCAGTTGCTTAGCATCACAGTTCAACCAATTTGCTTGATGTACATTAGGGTCAGCGGATTCTAATCCAAAGGAGAGAACAGCACCATCGGAGAGTGTTTCAACCAATGTTTTTGTTATCTCTTCGGATTGTTCAAGATGTTGTGCAATAATAGATGGATTGCCATTATCTGTATGAAGGATACCAAGACGTTCATCTTCTCTTAATCCATGTAGTAATTGAGCGATAGGTTCAGGGTTCGGAATTGGATATTCAAGTTCTTGCACACCCTCGGCCATGTAGGTATATGTGTCGGTCATACCACCAAGACGAACATGCTCAACACCTGATTCATGGGCTAGGCGAACTTCTTCAATGATATCTTCTGGTGTTCGCCAAATCGGAATTCCCTTTTTCGGTTCTATGCAAAATTTACAGCCTCTCTTGTAACGAACACAGCCTTGGTAAACTTCTACTTCATAGGTGAGAGGTCCTCTATTTTCTTCATCACCTAAATCTGGATGATGAGTTACTGCCTTACTAGTAGCACCTGATTGTGCCCATAGAGTCCACTCCTCGGCAGTTCTACGGCAATGTTTCCATTGACCTGATTGTAAGAAATTAGAAAGTGTAGCGTCGGTATCTTGAACTGCTAAAAACAAGTTACTGCGCAATGGGTTCCAACCCTGTTGACGCCATCCACGGATAGCCCATCCACCGAATATTGCAGGGACTTGGGCAGGTAATTGACGAATAATATTACGAGTTTCATTCAATGAAATCGGAGTACCTCTCAAATACCTTCCAGGAACAACAGCACCAGCAATACAAGCCACACCAGTAACATTAGACAATCTTGCACTTGCAGCATCCTCTCCTTCAACACGGATAAAATCGCGCCACTGGTCAATAGTGACGTAATCATATTCTATTTTTGCTTGCTCAAGAACTCCGCATAAGTAGCGAATATGGAATCCAACATAAGGAGGAACGCCGAATGCGGCTGGCTCATCCTCATAACCATCGAGGACTAACCATCGGGGTGATGTTGACTCGACCATAACGTCAACTCATATCTGTTCGCTATCATTCTTTCTTAGGATGAGGGCGGCTGCGAGGTTTATTTGAATCTTGATCTTCCTCGCGCATTGCTTGAAGTTCACGATTTGATTTTGCAGGTTTATCATCGCCAGCGCTAGCAGCAGGAGAACTCTTTTTCTCACCTTGTGCGAGATCGACTTTGATTTTACGACCCATTAATTCAGAACCGTTCATCTTAGCAACTATCGCTTCACCTTTGTCACCCTCAGCTATCCAGATAAAGGCAAATCCCTTTGGCTTGCCTGTGTTTTTATCAGTCGCCAAAGCAATTCCATTAACGGTTGCAGTTCCTTCAAAGTGCTTTTTAATAGCCTCTTCAGTTGCTTTGAATGGAAGATTGCCAACATATACTTTAGTTCCTTCAGGGTCCTTTTTCTTGTTATTTTCCTTCTTACTATCATCATCAGCATCTTTTACAGCAATTCTGCGGCCACCAATTTTGTGGCTATTTAGGGCGCTGATTGCAGCGGTTGCCTCATCTTTGCTTGCGAATGTAATGAATCCGAATCCCTTGTTAGCAGTTCCATCACCAGCAGGTAAGAAACAATCCTTGACAACTCCGTGCTTTTCAAACAAATCTCTTATCTGCTCAGTAGTAACATCTCTTGGTAGTCCACCAATGAATAAACGAGTTCCAGGTGCAGGCTTCTCATGACGTCCTCCAGCGCTACCACCTTCGCTTTCAAATCGGAAGTAACTTTTTTCACGGCCGTCTTCACGAACATCAGCAGCGATGAATGTTGCACGACCTGATGGTCCTTTTGCGAATAATGTTTCAGCTTCCTTACCCCATCTTTTTCCAGGATTGTTTAGAGCGCTTACACCTTTATCAAGTTCAGCCCATCCAGCAGCAAAATTATCTGCTAATGCTCTGAAAGACTGATAGTCACAGTTTGGACACTTTACATTCCAATCTCCATTTAGTTCAGCGATTAATGTACTTCCACAAGGAGGGCATATAGCGTGTAATACTCCACAATCATCTCTATCTCTAAAGTTGATACTGACCACTGGTGAAACCTGCTTTACTTCTGCACGGCAGATATCTCTGCGACGAACAGCATCACTTGTTTGATGCATATAGCGGTCAACCAAATCTGTAACACGGAATTGACCATATAATTGGTCAGGAATTATACTACCAGTTTGACCTTCAATGACGAGAATTTGCGCTTCCCCATTTTTCTCATTCAATCGAGTTATTTCACAAATAACAGTGTCGCCAATACTAACGCTGTTAACCATCTTTTTCGCTGCGACTGAACCGATACCTTCAGCGATTGAAAATTGTCCAATAACTGTAGAGATAATCGTTCCATCTCTTTCAATAGTGCCTTCACCAGCCTCACATTCTGAGGTAGTTGACACTTTCATTCCCGGGGTGACGAGGCTCGCCGTCATTTTTTATCATTCCTTGAGCAGACTTGGCCCAATAAGGGACTCGAATCGTATCGCTCTAATGTTGGGGGGTAGTCCGCCCCTTTTCAAACTCTCTCATCGCTCTGGAGTTATGGCCTTGTCAAAAATGTAATATTGCGGATGGATTTCATTCAGTCTCATCGTCCTCTTCAATGGGTATTTTGGAATTACCAGGTCGATGGAATCTCCAGCAAATAATCTTGGTGAAAGCCTTGCCTTTAGAGTGATGCGAATAGGTTGGAGGTAGGCGGAATTTACTTTCTAATACACCTTCAATTTCCCAGCCATGCTCTTTTGCAAGAGATTCCAAGTGGGTTGCTTTTGCAGAATGTAAGACGTGAATAGATTCAACATCTTGGTTAAATGCATATTGCAATATTGCACGGTCAGCCCGTTTACTTTGAACTCCCCATGGTGGATTCATTACAATAATGTCTACATCGGAAACATCTATTTCATCAATGCCTACAAATGCTTCAATTACAGTTGTTGATGCAGAAAATTTAGATTTCAATTTGTGACAATTGTTCCTTGCAACTTCAGCAGCAAGTGGGTCTGCTTCGACCAATGTGACTTGTCCTGCTCCAATGAAAAGACAACCCAAACCCAGTATTCCATTTCCAGCACATAAGTCCAATACATGTTTTCCAACAACATCGTCTAATTGGTCAACACCTAACATCCAATAGGCTGCTAAGTCCCCCTCTGTTGCGTATTGTTCAAGTTCAACATTTGAGCATGGATGAGGAATCAATTTTGATAATTCAATGGCCAGATGCTTTGGCCGCATCATTTTATTCACCAACGAGGTTGACGAAATTGTTGGTTTTGCTGTCTCTGTTGAGCAGCAAGATCTGCTTGTTGACGCATTTCTTGAACTCTAGACATCGTATTGTTTTGATTTTGATGTTGTCCAGCAGAAAGGCGCTGGTAATGAATTTGTTCAGCCTCTGAACGAAGGCGAGCAAGGAGTTGATCTCCTGGTTGTTGGTTGCCACAAAATCTGCAGAAACGGATACCATCTTGGTGTTGTTGCCCACAGTTAATACAGAAACCCATTTCTCTCCCTCATTGTAGTGCAGTGGCTCGACCAATTTTAATCTACTCATCCCATAGCGGTCAATTGTAAGAAAACAGGCCATGTTTCAAATCCTATTGCCAATGCTCTTTCACCGAGATCTTCCCATCTTGGGTCATTCATCATTTCAGCAGGTTCTATACCTGCTGCCATTAGGCCAGTTACCAATTCTCTAAATTCAATTTCAACATCAGACATTTCTGGTACTTCTTCAATCTCTGGCTCTGGAAGGCTGACACTATTATCATCAGTAGGTTGTGAATCATTAAATGATGATTCAAACGTAGAATCTTCTACAGAATTCTCTAGAACAGGTGCAACAGGGGATGCACTAGGTAAAGGAATAAATGGCATCTCATCATTGGTAGCAACTTCTTCAACAACGCTGGCCATTACCTCTTGATTGAATTCATCGGTCACAGCCTGTATCGCTGATTCAACTTCTATCACCGCAGGTGCAGGAGCCTCAACTCTTTGTGTAGCAGCAGGTTCAACTGTTGTGATATTGACTTTTTTCTGTAAGCGTCCGATTCCTAAAACTTCAGCCTGCTGTCTTGCCATTTCTGCGGCTTGGCGTCGCGGCAAAGAAACAAAACACTTTCCAGGAATACTAGAAGGCGAGAATGGCAAGTAATAAGTTTCAATCTGTGGAAGTGAAGGGTGCCTAAAGCATAGCATCATCTCGCTTTCAAATGGTCTTTGATTTGGCAATCCCAGCGAAATTGGAGTAGAACAAACTTCTACGGTTCCGCGTAACCATCCTTCACTGGTTATCAATTGTTGTAACCAAGGGCCCATATCCGGTGTTGCCAAGTCTACGAATTGGAAAGATGCATCTCTCGGATCAAATCCTTGATTCTCTAATAATTTAGCTTCCGCCCGTGGACGATGGAATATGGTAATCACAGGTTGTCCGTGCTCAACCATATCGCCGTGAAGTTCCATTAATTTGCGTTGTTTTCGTGGTAGAATCAGTAAGATTTTCATCCTTGTGGCTTGGTCGTCCCACATTTCACCCCATCGTGAATCTGCTTCAACAATGAGTTGACCAATAGTCATATCTGGAATTAACGCTGTGATTCCCATGTCGCACCAATGCTTAGGAGTGAGGCCCATCGTTTAGCAATAGCGCTAAAGCGATTAGTCGAGATAACCTTCGCTCAAGGCGAATTCAGCTAGTAAAACAACACCGCCAGCAGCCCCTCTAATGGTGTTATGAGAATACGCTTCAAAGGATAATAGATCAGGCTTTATCAATTCGAGATTACCTACTGTTACCGCCATTCCAGCCCTTAGGTTATTACTCGGGTCAACATCTTGAGGGAAGTTTTCACCATCTGCCCAAAGATGCTTAGCAGTATCAATTTGTTCAACCAATTGAATCGGATTAGTCGGCGCACTTGGTAGATTGAGCAATTGTGGGCTTGAGTGGAAAGTTGACATCAACATTTTTACTTCGGAAAGAGTAGTTGGATTCAATAATTTAACAGTTACAAATACCTGATGTCCATCTTTTCTTGAAACTCTTTGGCACTTGATATCGGTGTCGATGGAGGCATTTGCGATATGGACCGAAGATTTTGGATTCTTGCGTGAAGGCTCATCGACGGCTTTTCCGAATACATAGCGTAGTTCACTGGCAGTCTTTCTTGCTTCATCAGGTATCTCAGGGTCAACGATTCCAGCCAATGCATTTTGATCGAATAATAATCTCCATCCGGCTCCTGAAAGGGCTTGTTCGCTGCGCATGGTAACCGATTTTATTCCTAATAACTTACTGAGCGGAGCCAGTGGCATTGCCATTGGAATCAATGTGCAATTGGTTGAACAAACCATCGGTAAACCATCAACAGCGAAATGTTCCATATGTTGTGGATTGATTTCTGCAATTACCAATGGAATGCCATCAACGCGCCGATATGCACTGGCATTAGAGAATACAGCAAATCCTGATTCAGCCAACATCGGTTCAGAATCTTGCGCTATCTCACTAGGGATTGCAGAGAATACAATGCTAACTCCAAGGTTTAGTAATGTATTACATATTTTAGAATCGGATAAATCCAAAACAGTAATATCTGGAATATCAGGCCTTTCTTGTTCTAGTTTCCATTCGATGTTATGCAAGGCTGTTCCTGCAGTATCTGGGCCACCACAGACAGCAACCAATTCAAACCAGGGGTGGTTAACCAATCGCTGTTGTAGTCTTTGACTAACGATTCCACTAGCGCCTAGTACTGCACATAGACGCTTTGCCATAGATAAGCCAATGAATTACTGTCCTTGACTGTTTGTAAAGTGGATTTAGTTCTTAATAGCTAGATTTCCTTCCCCTAATCTTTGTTCTACTGGGGTTGGAAATATTTTGCGAACCAATAATTTACGAAGAATAATCCACCCATCAGGTACACTTCCAAGTTTTGCTTCTCCAAGTCGTTTTGAGTATCTTATAGGGACAAATGAAATCTTGATTCCTTCAACAACACAACAGGTGAACATCTCCGCTTCTATCTCAAAGTTCATACTATTCAATTTTAATTTGCTCAATGAGTCTCTATTGAATGCCCAAAATCCAGAGCAGAGGTCATTGGTTTCTACTCCGAATAAGATAGTTGCAAACCAAGTTAACAAATGATTTCCTAAATAATTTAACCGAGTCATAGCACCGTCATCAATACTGCCTCGTAAACGGTCACCGACGATAATTTCTCTATCTGGTAAGAGTTTGACAAAGTTAACAATTTGTTCGGGATGATAGGTTCCATCACAATCCAACATGATCAAACTGTCACTTTTTGATTTCAAAAAATGCAAAAACCCTAAACGCATTGCAGCACCTTTACCAGTTCCTTGTTGGAGAATGACTTCAGCACCAAGCGCTTTTGAGATTTTCACAGTATCATCAGAACTGCCACCATCAACGACCATTATTGAAACATCCCATCCCATTTCTTCTAACTCTGAATGAGGTATTCTTGGAATAATTTCCGCCACACCTTCCGCTTCATCAATAGTGGGAAGCATCACTGTTAGGTGCGGCATGTATGCTGGTTGAATGTTAATTGGTTTTGATGCCTTCGCATATTTAGGACTCATTCCACCACTTCAATCCAGTGTAAAATCAAACCCGATTGGTCGAAAACAACATCTCCCCTACCGCTGAGTCCCGTAGGGTTTAGCCACATCTTTGAAGAAGTAGAATCATCCCATGTTATTGAATAATCGATATTGGGTGTAAGTTGATTATTTTCAATGTAAAAACAATCTTCAATAAAACCGCTTCCTTGCTGTACGGTATTATTGTTTTTAATTAGTCCTTGACCTAGGGTTGTTCTAAAAGAGTCGACATCGCCGATTCTTTCTATTAAGACACATATCGTAGTTGAATTACTTTGTACATTATAAAATTCATTTAAAATTTCTAGTTCTAAATCAATCCCTTCTTGAATAAATATTCTTTTTTCATTTACTGAGATTGGATTTAGGAATTTTTGAGAAGCCCATGTATCAGTTCTTTGTTGACATGAAGTTATACAGTTTTGCTCATCAATTGCAATAAAATCACTTTGTGATTGATTGCCATTTGGCATAAATTGCCAAATTTTACTAGAATCAATATTCTCTATCTGGTTCCAATATTCCGATTTTGCTAGATAGAATTGCATTACCCCTCTTGGCGAGGTTATCGCATGAGTTATCGCCAATTCCGAAAGCGAATCAACATCATTGAACTTGATTGCAGTTGTAGCTTTTGCTTGGATTGAATATTCCAATTCGACCAATCCCAGAGTAGGTATGCTAGTTAATTGGATATGAGATGGTACATCCCATAAATGACCCCAGTGTGTGTTTTCAGAATAAACAATACTACCCTCTGGCAAATATATTAGCGATTCTCTAAGTTCTAAATCAGAATCACTAATTGGACGTAATTCATCATGCTGTGACATTTCAATCATCATTACCAATCCTGAAAAAAAGGCCAACATTATTACAACAATAATTGTGAAAACGACTCTTTGGTTAAGATGCGGATCCCATCCATATGTTAGAATTCGATTGCCACCCCCTTCTATTCTCAAATTTGTTGTAGGGCTTAACCAAAGAGCAACTAATGCAGCCAATGGAATATGGAATGCATGTATACTCATTGAGTATAATGTGTAGGAGAGCAATGACAAGATGGGTGATTTATCAAAACCTTCGATGAGATGAATTCCAGTCAATAGCCAAAGTAAGCCAATCCAAATAGTCAAGATACGTCCTTCAATATTATTGCGTAAACGATATGCTGCAAGTATTCCAAATATCAACAATAGCCCATTGTAAAACATTAGCGGCCTTCCACCTTGCCAACCATATTCTGCAAAGACTGCTGATTCTAACATTCTCGGGGCGAGAATTAACAGTGCAATAGCCGCTGCGATTAGCAATAATAGTGAACTTACAATCAATATTTTTCTAACGCTATTACCTATTGATTCATTTGCAGTCAATCCAATAATAATATGTGAGAGCATTAGCAATCCGAGATAAATTGCACCAGTTGGATGTATTAGCGCTACGCATACTGCAGCGATAACAAACGCTCTAGAGTGGTATTTTACATCGCTTGAAGTTTGTCTCAATAGAACTAGCAATCCAACAACTAAACCGAGTAGACTTGCCACAGTTGGATATCCTGAATCAAATGTTTTTGCGAAAATACCCAACCCTAAAACCATTGCAAAAATAGATTCAACACCTGCCCCATTACGGTCCATTGCACCCCATATTCCTAGCATGATAGCGAATAATGAATAGTGCCCTAACTCAAAAACTGCGACAGCAGAATCAATATCCAATACGCTAGCGATGAATGCAGATAATGCTGGATAAGCAGGAGGATATGTCCAGTACCCAAGATTTGTTCCGGTCAAAGCCAAACTGCCAGTGAGACCGACTTGGCCGCTTAGGACCGAGAAACCAATCCAGTCAACTCCAAATGGAAGGTCTTGAATCATTGGAATTAATAGAACGCTGAAGCAAATAATCAATGCGATAATCGTTTTCCAATTCACTCTATTTGCTTGAATCCATTTTTGAGCAGCAACTTCATCGCCAATTTCCTTATCAGATAATGAATTTAGATTGTCTTGCATTGCCGATTCTAGGATTCTCCATGGTGATAATTTGCCATCACTGGTGGATTTTATGTGTGACGCAGATATTAAGTTGATAATTAACAAACACAATGATGTAAAGAACACAGACCAGATATTTAGCAATAATAACAGTCCATTTATTCCGTAAATCAGTAATAACCCTAGTGCTGGTGCCAATAAGATTTTGCGAAACCGATCGGAACTAGCATCTAGTATTCTTGCAAGTGCAAACCCTGGCAATATGCTAACTACTAACATGAGAGCCACAGTGAGCAACATAGTTGCTCCCTTTAGTGACGGGTTTTGACCTCTTCGCCAATCATCATATCAAATCACTACTTCGCAGGGGTATGGTGCAACCACCAAATGGATTTCATACAGTCGTGAATTTACCAGAAAATTATTGGGTTTTTGACTTCACAAAAGGGGTTGATGCTTCATGGGAGTGCCCATTTGATTATCAAATAGGCCGCTATGATGAAATAAGACCAGGAATGTATGAGCAACAACTATTTTCAGGTAATCGCGATTTACATGTTGGAATTGATATTGGAGCGCCACAACAGACTGAGGTATTCGCTTTCACAGATGGAATAATTCATTCCTTCGGAATAAATTCCGAAGACGGGTCTTACGGACCGACAATCATTACTCAACATCGAGTATCATTAGCAAGCCATGTTGGTTCGCAACAGATGAATCCGCTCACAACAATTTGGGTTCTACATGGCCATCTTAGCAGCGAGAGCCTTGAAGGATTACAAATCGGCCAAGAGGTTCGTGGTGGGAAATTATTAGCTCGTATCGGCAATAAATCTGAAAACGGAGGATGGGAGCCACATTTACATATTCAAATTTCATTAATAGAGCCAAAAACATTTGATTTGGAAGGTGTCGTGGCTAGAGAAAACCGTCAACAGGCATTGCAACAATACCCAGACCCACGTTTGATACTGGGAGAACTATATTGATTACTTTCCAGTTTTAGACGAAAGAAAATCCTTCAATGCAATAATAGGTTCAATTTCAGCAGGATCTTTTCCGTGCAAAAAGGCTAGGGAAATTGAAATCCAATCCATTAATATGCACAAATATAACAACGCTTCAAGCAATGATTTCCCTTCACCATCAATTCTCCAAGCAAAGTCTGTAGGGAAATGTGAAACCATCCAATCCATCCTATGTGATACGCGAGGGTGAATTCCTTGCCAAGCCAACAGTAGAATGACATGTTGTTCAGCCGCGGGGTCCTGAGTCTTACCCACGCCACCCCATGCAACACTCTCGTTGTGATTCATTTCAGGAACTGTTCCAATTCTTACAAATCTAGCACTGTTTTCATTTAATTGGTTTTTGAATCGAGTCAGTGCAGGAGATAGTTCGTTAGGACCTAAAATGCTGATTGGGCGGTCCACCATGGCCATTGCCAATTGAACCAGGTCACCTTCAGGGTCTTTGAGAATATCAAAGCCATCAATGGCCTGTTGTAACCGGTTCAACATTGCTTCATCTTCACCTTCAAAGGGTTGTGGCAGTCCACCAATAATTCTCATCAAAGCCAATTGTCTTGCAAATATATGGCCAAAAGCAGTACGAGGTGGTTGTCCTCCAATACTCGATATAAGGTGACAGTTAGGATATAATTCACATAGCCCAGAAAGTTCTCCACCAGTTGAAATTACGATTGTAGTAGCGCCTGCCTTCAAAGCCGTTTCACAGGCAGAAAGTGTTTCTTCGGTATTTCCACTATGACTTGTTGCTACGATTAGCCAAGATTTATTCCACCACGCAGGTAGTGAATAATCACGAATTGTTTTGATTGGTAAACTGCCATGTTTCTCGGAAAGAGTAGCAATAAAATCACCACCTGCGGCAGAACCACCCATCCCTAAAAATAGTACACCTTGCCATTTAATTGACCTAATATCTTTCAACCATGGCATTAATTCTGCATTGACAGATGACAAACCTTTGCGCAGATCATCGACAAATGAGCGAGTGAAGCCCATCATTCCATGAACATCTAATGACTCAGCCAATTCACTAATACTTGCCACTGTATTGCTCTCAGTGGATTCCTCTCGCATCCTCAATCACCCTTTATTTGAAAATTATCAGATTTTGAAGAATCAATTCCGAGATGCTGTAGTGCCATCCACTCATCCTCAACTCTTGCAAGTAATAATTTCTTATCTCCTTTGTAATCCCAAGGTAATTTTACAGCAGTCATTTGCCAATTTTCAGGGTTAAGGAATTCTCCAACAGAGGAATCTTCAGTGATTAATTCCACTGAAATGAAATCCTTCATTTGACAAACAACGTTTGAATGTTCCAAGTCTCTCCAAGTAGCACCTGTCCTTTCACGGCGGTCTATTCTTTCCATTACTGCACCATCTTTTGACCAAGATGCTGGTCGCCAAAAATTATCTTTCCATTTTACGACATCACCTAAATCATATCCTGGTTTGCGATATAGTAGAGTTAAACGAGTTACATCAATTCCATCCTTTCTGCCAACAGTAGAATTGGATTCACTGATGTGTCCACCAAAATTAGAGGCCATATGCCGTCCCCAAGAGCGAGCTAATCCTTTGCTGCCCAGTACTACGTCATATCCTCCAGTAACCGCTCCTTCACTGGTGATGAAGAACATCGGATCATCACTTAAGTTCTCAATTACAACATCTAGTGATGCTCTTAAAATCTTGAATTCTTCATCGGATAACCGTCTTCCAGACGAACGAACTTGAACAGTTGCTTCGAAGTAATTACCGGCTCGTCTTGTACAAGTTAAACAGACACCATTGGCCATTCTTGCGCGCATTGTATGCGTTTCAGTATACAATAACTCATCGACTACCCCTTCAACTTGTAAATGCAATAATGTATGTCTATCAGATATTGTTTGGGATTCAAATGCAAGTCCTATATTTCCAGCGCCTTTATGGAATAGTACATGACGCTGTATCAATTCATTCCAAATATTCTCCTCACTAATAAATACCCATTTACCTTGAATTTCTACAATTCCACATCGAGCACAACGTACCCATGGAACATTTTCTGGAACTTCAACTAATTCGACCCTTTTACGAGTGCATTCTTCGCACATTCTGCCGATGAATAATGAAGTTTCAGATCCACAGACTAGGCAAAAATCACCACCGAGTCTTTCCGTCATAATCTCCCTCTCCAGTCTTGGGTTGATTTACCTGCTTTCAACCTGTGGCTTAGTTTTCTTCATTAATTGTAGATTGTAATGCAATACTATCCGATTCAATGTATTCTTTACCCATACTTGTTTCAATGGCAGAAATACGTGCTTCAAGGTGTTTAGAACGAGCAAATACAGTCCAAGTCCATATTGCAATCCCTAATATCATTCCTAGATATCCAACAGTTAAGTAACTCATTCCTTCCATTTCATCCACCCTTATCAATTTCGCTTTGTAACATCTCGACTCTCTGTTCGAGTTTGGTAATATGCATTGACGTCAATATATGTCCAATAATAAAAATGGTAAATGATATCGCACCGATGAAGAGAACCAATGCCATATCTGATTGTAGTGACCCATCATTGCCAGTAGCCACAACCGGACCTGGATGACGGATCACCCAAAAACGAGTGGCGATGTAGGTAAATGGTACGAGGACAAAGCCGAATAATCCGAAAGCAGAGAAGGTATCTCTTGTTTCAATTCCATCTGGTTGTGAGCGTCTTCCCAAAACGAGGAATAGTGCAATCAATGTCAGCAGGCCAAATGTATTGAGCCTAACATCGCTCCAATCCCATGGTGTACCCCATTCAGCAGAACCCCAAATAGTTCCAGACCAAACGGTCATCAAACCGGTGGCTAATCCAGCCTCTGCTCCTGCAACATGTAGCCGCCAACCGGTTGGACTACGTTTGAAAAACCATAACGCAGAGCCAACAAAAAGAACTGCGAATGCAATGAATGCAGCCCATGCAGATGGCACATGCCAATAGAAAATCCGCTGTGCTGCGGGTGATTCAAAAGCATCGATTGCAACGCTTGGAGCCCACATTAATCCCAGATAAAGTGTGCTCATGATTCCAACGAATCCAACACCGAGAAAACTGGCTCTAATTCGTTCACCCATAATGTAGCCCCTGCTGTAGTTGTTTTCAATTTGTGTTTTAGATATAGGCAATAAGTTCATTCACAACAATTGACCATGGTAGAATTAATATCGGAGTTAATAATCTGATAAAGACCGCTTGCGGTCTTGATAATTTATTTGTAGATAACTGTAAAAAACCGATAATAATTGAGCATATTAGTGTTGTCAGAGAGCCTGCAACAACTACGACAAATTGTAAACCTTCAAGGAAAATATATGAAGAAATAGTAGTCAATACAGCACCTGTGAGAATTGGAATTATTATCGCTCTTGGGGTTGCAGTATTGGCTTGCCACCAATCTAGAGCTCGATTTTCGCGCAATAGAGTTACAACTGGGTCGCCGCAAAGGCCAGCAACAAATGCTGGCAATAATACAAATCCCATTTTGAGTCCAAGTAAATTATTCAATTCAAATGGCTCAACCATTGACAATAAAATTCCCAATGTTAGAAAACCAGCGATTCCATTATTGGCAAAACCAGCTTTTGTCTTGAGATTATATGAAAAACCAGTCATTACCCAATTGGTTGATTTTACGGTTTCAAATTCTTGTAGTTGCCACACATCTCCACTAGGAGGTTTTTGCTCAGTATCGTGATTAAGAGTATTGATACGAGTTGCGCATTTTAGAATTCGTTTATCGTGTGTGGCAATCAAAAAGGCATGACCTGCTAATCGAAGGCTAGTGATGTGTTGACATAGTACCAGAATTGCAGCATCATCCAATCCAGAATCAGGTTCATCCAGTAAAATAAGGCGAGGTGATTTAGAAACCATTGCCGGTAAAAGACCGGCGATTACGGATACTTTACGCTGCTGTCCACCGGATAGATGGGCGATCAAATCATTGCTGCGATGATCGAGTGAGTATTGTTTCAGTATCGGTGCCAAGTTTATTTTTGTTTTACAAATGGACATCATATTATTGAGGTGTTCAGCGATTGTATCGCTTCCGACTAGTCCGTTTTGTTGTAGCGTTAGTCCGAAAGGCACAGTAGGAACCTTTCTGCGACCTTCACTATCGATTACCAATTCACCATGTTGTAATATTTGGCCTTTTTCAATAGGTAGAATACGTGCTGCAGCCTCAATAATAGTTGATTTGCCGCATCCGTTTTCACCATGCAGTACTACGAGTTCACCCGATGAAACCTGTAATGAAAAATCACTGACAACAATACTCATGCCGCGACGAATTTCAACCGACTCAAAGGCCAGCAATACATCGGACATATCAATTGCACAATGCCCTACTTATTCGCTTTTCTCACAGAGTGTTAGAATCCAAATTTGATAACGATTCTCACAATAAATGATAAGTCCGGAACCTCAAACCACAAACATGGGCTATGCTATGTCAGTTTTCGGCATCGCTGAATGGTTCTTGTTATTGCTTTGGTTTACAGTCCTTATCGGTCCACTAATTTATGCAAAAATAAATGAAACATCATACGCACTTTCTCTAACCGTTTCGGTATTATTTGGATATGTGATTCAAGTGTTTTGGACACTTTTCGCACAGTGGGGTTTAGTGGAATATTGGATTTGGTCTGACTTCGTATTAATTCCTTCAAGGACGTCTTCGCCGCTGTGGATTCATACATTATTTTCAGCAGGGTTCTTACATTCTGATGCTTTACACGTTCTCGGAAATACTGTAATATTGGCCTTAATTGGAATACCTCTAGAGCAAAGGTTGGGGGGGAGACGCTATCTTCAAATATATTTCATTGGATTATTTGGTGGTTCATTTGCTTGGTATATTTTTAATTCTACTTCCAATTCTCCTTCACTCGGAGCTAGTGGAGCAGCCTTTGGATTACTCGGAGCTTATTTGGCTGGATGGCCAAAGGATGAAATCCCATTTCCGCTAATATTGATTCGCAAATGGCCTGTGACATTAATCGCATTACTTTACTTCGCACTTGAAATTATAAGAGCATATGATGCCATGGCTTTGGGCAAGGGTACGAATGTTGCTCATATGGCACACCTTGGTGGCTTTGTTGCAACATATTTGGCACTTCCATTAGTGGCCAAAGGTGGCCCATATGCATTAGGAGTTGACGACGGCGGACCTTCAGGTCAAAGTTTACTTTCTTTGCGAATGAAACAAATGAAATCTTCTATGATCAGTATTACTGATTTACCTGATCCTTGGAGTGCAGGCGGATTCGAATTACCAAAGAATGCCAAGGAAACTTTACAGAAATTAAGAGCCTCGGGGGATGAAGCAGAAACGAGAATCGCATGGATGGAACATTTGGCAAATCAATCGGAATGTCCTGTTTGTGGTGAAGGTATTGGCATGGTTGAAAGAAAGAATGGCCCAACAATCCAATGTTCAAAGGAACCACAACATTTCCATTGGCCTTGACTCCCCGCCCCTAAAGGGGCTGGGGAGGGTGTCAATATGTGGATAGGCTCAAAGGTGAGAGGTGCATCCATCACAAATGGGGTGTGCGTATGCAATTTCAAAGGATATCCAAAAGCCACTGGACTTCACTGCTTTTGGTGCTAATGTTCTTGATTGCAGACTTGGGTGCATTCGCAACCGCTTCAGCAACAAACTTGGACCAAGAAGAGCAACCAGTTGTTCAATTTGCTGAGCCTATTTTCATCGAAGGATTACCTCCTTTGATGTGTGAAGATGGCTATTGCCAGCGCCCATTGAGGATGATTGACAGGGATGGCCGTGACGCATCGGAAGCAGATGGTTGGTGGCAAGGATACGGTCCTGATCTAGATTGGAATGGCATGGATGATCGTTTACAAAGAGTACTAGTAGGATATGATTCGATATCTCCCACTGCGATAATTGGTGAAGATGGTAGAAAAACCGTCGCCATTGTGGTAGACTTTGCTTGGCATCCAGATGAAGTAGATGAATATTCACTCAAGCAAATACTTGAGTCCCATTCTTGGATTGGCGAAGATAACGGTGCTTGGTTTCAAGTATTGGATAGTATTGATTCAATCGCGGTTGATAAAGTTCCAGTAAGTGCATTGATGGATATATATTTCCTTGAAGGTGTAGTTGTTGTTGAGATGCAGAATGTGATGGTTCCTTTCAACAATATTGCATCAAGAGCGACACGTTCACTGCCAAGCGATGATTATTCCGACAGTGCATATGAACGAGATTACATTGGGGCAGGTGTTGTTGTTGCAGTTCTTGATACGGGAGTAGACAATGAACATCGCTCCTTAAACGACTTTGATGATATTAACGATGAACCTGACTTAGATGCGACCTCATACAATGACCAAAAATGGTTAGCGGGATATGATGCAACCTCTTCAGCGAGCAATCTAGATGGTTCACAAGACCCGGATGATGGCAATGGCCATGGCACCCACGTTGCAGGTTCAGCAATTGGAACCGGCGGCTCATCGAGAACAGAGATGGGTACCGGTCCGGGTGCCTTTTTGGTAGATATAAAAGTCCTATCCGATGGAGGTGGGACAAATTCGCAATCTTCTCTAAACGGAATTCAATGGATGATAAATAATGTTGACCAAAATTGGGGCGTTAATTCATCTGGTAGAGGAATACAAGTCGCTTCGATGTCCTTTGGTTCAATTTCATCACCATTAAATCCTGGTGATGAGGGCGATAATGGTTCTGGTAGCGAAGCGCGTCTAGTCAACTCTGCGACAGAAGCGGGGATAGTTTGTGTTGTAGCAATGGGCAATGATGGTGCTAAGAGAGTGCCATCTCCTGCAAGTGCAGATGGTGCGATTTCAATCGGCGCTGTGAATGATAGAGATAGCATCGACAGAGAAGACGACACAATCGCTTCTTATTCTAACTGGGGGCCGCGATTAAGCGATGGCGATGATGATGATTGGGATGAATTAAAACCAGACATAACCTCTTATGGTACAGGTATAAATTCTGCTTCAGCAGCAACAGGAGCATCTTTCCCTGGACAACCAACACGACCGATGGCGGATTCAGATTACGAATCAAAAGATGGAACGAGTATGGCAACTCCAATCGCTTCAGGAGTAGTTGCAACATTATTGCAAGCAAGACCTAACCTTGAGCCACAAGAGGTCAAAGACATCTTGAGGAATTCAAGCGAGCAAAGAGGTGAAGCCAGTGAATCTTCAATTTCAAATAGATGGAATAACAAATGGGGCTTCGGCCTAATCGATGCTTCTTGCGCAATAGACATGGCTCTGCAAAGGTCATGTACGCCTTTAGGGGACGGCGGCGGAGTCACTCCCCCTCCACCAACTGGAAACGGAAGTGAAAACAATGTCATTATTAATTATCCAATTAACGGCTCTTGGTTTATTGAAGGTAACATTGTTAGAATTTCTGGTAGACTTATCGGAACTAATATCTCAGAATATGATGAAGTTCAAATCACCATTCGACAATATAATTCCAACAATAATTCAGTTAATATATTGAAAGATTGGACTCTAGTCGGTGGGGACTTGCCAGATTGGTTCTTAGATGTTTCAATTAAATCAGACTGGGTAGATCCTGCTGAAGATTACACTTTGGTGATGGCTAGAGCGATAAATCAAGCCGGAGACGGAACTGATGTTGTGTTTAGAACAGTCAATATTGGTCGTATGTCTATGGCTATTTCAAGTCCAGATACAAGTGAAACATTAATTGGAAATGTCCAATTTGAGGGGACATATGATGGAATTGAACCTGACAGAATTGAATACCAAATAAATAACGAGGAGTGGGAGGTTGGTTATGAGATTCCGAGTTCATCTTCAAATAACCAGTGGTCTTTCAATTGGGATTCCAGCGAAGTAGATGATGGGAAACATAGAATTTCCTTCCGACTTGTCAATGAAAGTGAAATCGACTCAGAAGCAATTAGATATATGTATAATGTAGATAATATGCCTCCTCAATCAGAGTTACAATTTATTGGTGTAGTGCAAATCTTGGAACAAGGATTGCCAGTACATAGCGCAATTGCTGGTACTTTGCTTGAAATTGATTTCACAATAGGTAATTTTGGTGATTTGGACGCTTCAGAAATTTCGGTTGATTTGATAGCACCCGGAAGTAGTTCTGAAACATATCCTTCAGAGGTACTAATCGAAAGACTCGATGAAGGAGAAAGGATGCAATTGAAATTATATTGGTGGGCTACTGAAGCAGGAATCCACGATGTAACACTAAATATTGACGAGGATGATGCAGACAATTCAAACAATCAATACACATTCTCATTCACAGTCGAAGAGAGGCCAGTAGAGGCTATGCTTCGCTTTATGCAGGGGGCGGTCACTACTTCCCCTAAGATTCCTATGCCCGGAATACCATATTCCATCAATGTAAGAATCGATAATATGGGACAATCAGATGCCACAGACCTTACTATGCGTCTGGAGAAGAGAATAGATACATTAGGATGGCAACAGATTACAGAAGAATCAATCTATGTTATCGAAGGGTCCTCTTCTGCTTCTGGGCATGAGACAGTGACATTCCAAGATATTCATCAGGAAGTAGGATATGTATTCTACCGTGCGACTTTGTTAGGTGATGGAGTTGAGGCGAGTGAAAGCATCCACTATTTTTACACGATACTCGATGAAGTTAGTTTAGGATCTCAAGTAAGACTCAATCTAGCGGAAGATGAAGTGGCACTAGAATTTGTAGGATTGGATGACGGAGCATTATTGTTTACTACTCTCAATGGAGAGTTACATGTTAGAACCATAACAAAATTAATGTCGATGCCAGGTGATGTAAAACTGGAAGATAATTGGGGCGGTGAACTTGCTGTTAGTCAACGTGAAGATGGTTTGGTTCAAGCAGTATGGAGTCGTAAGGCAATCAGTATTGATGGCTATACTTACACTAACTTGGCAATGAGTGCAATTTCAGCAAGTGGCGAAACTACACCGGAACAATCCTTTATGAATCCATTGAAATTAACCGAAGGTTCGTACTGGGGACTCACCATTGACCAATATGATGGGAAAATGGTAATTGCAGGGTATCAAAGAGATATTTCAACCGGAGGCTCGTGGCAAGATATAACCTCAATATTTGCCTTAACTTCTGAAACACCAGATGCCCAAGGTTCTTGGGGCAATCCAGTAATTTTATTATCGGATATAGACATTAGTCGAAGTAAAGGGGATCCACTGGCTATAGCCTTAGGTTCAGAGGAATTACACATTATTTATCAAGAAATCAGAGACGATGTTACTGGATTAGACCGTGTCGGTTTGATGTATACTCGTGGCGATTCAACCACTTCGTCTTGGACTTTCCAATCATCGATAGGCGATGATGCATCATTAGCATCAATGGTCTTAGTGGACGAAGAAGATGGTGAAGTAATCTACGCAGCTTGGAGAGAAGGAAAAGGAAAAGAAGCAAAGATGACTTACACAATTACCGATAGATTGTGGTCAAACGATGCAAATCATGTTAGTGCACCAGGAATGTCTAATCTCAAAATGAATCCGACTACGCGTGGAGTTCAATTGTTATTTGATGAAATCAACCTCTATGGTCCTGTAACTCGTTATGGGTTATTGTCACAGGATATGACTCTAACAGATTATTCTGTTTCCAATATTTTGACTGAAGGTTTCCTTTCTGGATATGCTGGTATGGAATTTGATAGCCTAATAATGCTATCTTCTGCTAGTGGTAGTCTGACCTTGAAACCTCTTGCTGCATACAATGAAGGTACCAAAGAGGTTGATGACATCCCACTTTTAGAAAGTTTACTATCTTACTTACCGGGTGATGAAGGAACAAAGAAGGCGATTTTAATCGGAACAGTTGTAGCATTGCTCATATTCTTGGTATTTATGTTCGTTTCAGTAAGTTCTTCTTCGCGCCGTAGAGAACTTGAATTGATACAATCAAAGATTGTTGTTGAAACAGATGATTCTGTTGAGATAATGATAAATCCAGAGAAAGATGATGGGCCACTACTGGCAATCGATCGGGAAAAAGATGAACTGGTTGTTACAGATGCCATTGTTATGATGGAAGATGAAGAGAAGCAATCACTCGGAGATACACTTACAGAGAAGTCTGAAAGCGGTGAAGGAAGCGCCCGTCTTGAAAGAAGAATTCATAGAAAGGAAAAGAGAGAGTTGCAGGAAATGTTTAATGAAATAAGCAAAAATCTTCCTCCATTGGAATCACTGAAACAGGCGCCAAGCGACGCAGTCTTACTCGATACATCCCAGTTGCCACTATTGCCTGAACTTCCTCCACTCGGAG
>DAJY01000035.1:16748-19192 GCA_002499015.1 Euryarchaeota archaeon UBA242 | reverse complement strand
CCACCATTAGGGCAACTACCACCATTAGGGCAATTACCACTATTCTCTGGATTGCCTCCATTGATTGGAATCGCACCACCACAAAGAGATGTCGTATGTTCTAGTTGTGAGGCCAAGTTCACAGTCAAGGACATGACTAGAAAGAGTGTCTCTTGCCCGATATGCTCTCATGTCACTGAATTCTGAGTTGATATTATGTGTGGAATTTTCGGTTATATAGGCTCAAAAAGAGCAACTCCTATTCTGATTGATGGAATGAGGCGACTAGAATACCGCGGTTATGATTCCACAGGTATTGCGGTTAAGAATGAAGATATTTCAGTTTTTAAGAAAATTGGAAAAGTTAGCGAAATGCAATCAATTCTACCACTTGATATTCAGGGGACAAGTGGAATTGGTCATACGCGCTGGGCTACACATGGTGGAGTGACAGATGAGAATGCACATCCACATGCTTCTGCATCTGGCGATGTTGTAATTGTCCATAATGGAATCATAAATAATTCTCGATTACTCAGGGCTTCATTGATGGCTCAAGGTATAGAATTGAAGAGTGAAACCGATTCAGAAGCCTTGGTCCACATGATTGAAATTGAATTGTCAATCGATGATGATCCCGAAGCAGCAGTGAGAAGAGCACTTCAGAGAGCAGTCGGTACTTGGGGGCTTTGTGTTCTGTTCAAAAATCATGATTTGATAGTTGTTGCAAGAAATGGTTCTCCTTTGGTTATTGGCAAGGGTGATGGTGAGACCTTCATTTCAAGCGATGGACCCACACTTTCAGAATTCACCGACAGGGTAGTTTACCTTGAAGATGGAGATATTGCAGTGGTAACAGCAACTTCTATCAAGCGTTCTAGTTTGAAAGGAGCGAGTAAAAAAGTTGAAGTTACAGTTCTAGAGAAATCTTGGGGCGAAGCAGAATTAGGCGAATATAAGCATTTTATGCTTAAAGAAATACATGAACAGCCTGATGCGTTGCGACATTGTATCAGCGGCCGTTTAGATAGGGTTAGAGGAAATGGAAGGTTAGGCGGATTACGTCTCTCCCCATCGGATTTAGCAAAGGTTCCGCATGTCCGTTTAATCGGTTGTGGAACAGCATTGCATGCTGCCGAAATAGGCCAATTGTTAATTGAGAAGTTGGCGAGAATACCAGCAGTATCTCATATTGCTAGCGAGTTTAGGTATAATGAACCGGTGATAAATCCAAAAGCACTACACTTTGTAATTTCTCAATCCGGTGAAACCGCAGATACATTATCCGCAGTAAAAGAAATACAATTGAAAGGCGGCCAAGTACATGGAGTCATCAATGTCGTAGGCTCGACTATTGCGCGCCAATGTCAACAAGGAGTATACATTCATTCGGGCCCAGAACAGTCGGTAGCATCAACAAAAGCATTCTCCAATATGGTTGCAGCTTTGACAATGTTTGCTATTCAGGTCGGGCGTTCGCGTTCTACAAGTAAGGAACGCGGGCAAGAAATAATTCATGGCCTACAACAAGTACCACATCTTATTGAAGAGTACCTTGAAAATCAAGGTCCAATAATGGAAGCGGTTGAATTAGTAAAAAATGCAAAGAGTGTATTTTTCTTAGGACGAGGTCTTTCTGCACCAGTTGCTAAAGAAGGTGCATTAAAACTGATGGAGGTAGCCTATATCCCTTGTCTAGCATATCCTGCAGGTGAAATGAAGCATGGACCGATTGCTTTACTCGAAGAAGGAAGTCCAATAATATTCGTCGTTCCAAATGACCATGTCAAAGAGAAGACAGTATCAGCAATTCATGAATCCAAAGCGCGTGGTGCTAAGATTATCTTAATTCACGAAAAGGGAGATGATATTCGTTTGGAAGGAGATGTCAATATTGCAATTCCGAAAGTTCACTCATTGCTATCACCACTTCTTACAGTTGTGCCATTACAATTGATAGCATATCATACTGCAATCGCACTTGGACATGACGTAGATCGTCCAAGAAACTTAGCAAAATCAGTAACAGTTGAATAATCAATTGATTGAGAATCTTTGTTCAGATTCTTTCCAAGTCAATGGCATATATCCAAGTTTGTGCCGAGTATGTCGCATTTTGACGACACCGAGTTTTCTTGTAACATCATCACCGCTTCTTTCCATAACAAGATGAACTACGCCATCTGCAAGATAGTCTTCAACACCATATTCACCGAATTGCTTGTTATCTTCTCCAGCCATTTCACAGATGAAGAAAGAAGTAAGTCCGAGTCTTCTAACCGCTTCAAAAAGACGGAAAATCTCATCGCGAGGGTTTTCCATTTTTGTTAATGTAAAGAAAGCACCCAATGAATCAAAGACTAATAATTCGAAACCAATAGATTCTCGATATGATGTTAATTGCTTAATCAATTGGCCCATCCAGTCAATACGATTGTTCATTCCTTGTTGGTCTAATTGAACTC
>DAJY01000035.1:3074-16563 GCA_002499015.1 Euryarchaeota archaeon UBA242 | reverse complement strand
ACATTCATTCCCATGTTAGACATGTGAGAGCGAAGTGAATCTTTACCCTGCTCAAGAGTTACATATATTCCACTGGTTTCACCGTAAAGAACTGCATTGTAAAGTAATGAAAAAGAAACACTGGATTTCATTGCACCAGATGCACCAGCGATAATACAGAGGTGTTCTTTAGGTATTCCACCTTGCATATTTTCATCTAATCCTTCAATATGGGTTGGGATTCTTTCTATCTCGTCCATGCCGGCCACTAATCGGTGGTGCCCCCCACGAGTTTTCAACCTCTCCCTTGTTCAATTTGCTAATTTTTTGAAAATAGACCTTAAAAAAAGCAATAATCCCAAGCCTCTTAGGTACGGCTATGGGGGCTTCAAAAACAGTTTGGCTCGCTTCTCAATCTCCTCGCCGGGCGCAATTATTGAGAGAGATTTTTCCAAATATTGTATGTCAAGGAATAGAAGGTGTTGACGAAAAACCTCCATTAGGCGAAGTAGAATTTCAAGTATTAGAAATTTGTAAAAAAAAGGCACTGGCTGCTGATTTAGAATCACAAATTGGTGACTATGATGTAGTAATTGTCTGTGACACTATGCTTTGTGATCCTGATGACTCAATGTTGAGCCTTGGTAAACCAATCGATGAAATAGAAGCTGCAGTGATGTTGCATCGGCTTTCAGGGAGAAGGCATCAAGTTTGGTCTGCAACTGGAATTAAAAAGTTATCAAAGTGGAAATTCTATTGTGAATCTTCAATCGTCGAAATAACTCCTCTAAGCGATGAAGTCTTAGTTGAATTAATCTTGTCCAAATCATGGTATGGTAAAGCCGGTGGCTATGATTTGGCTGGACCCATGGGTCAATGGGCTAAGTTGATTGATGGTTCGGAATCAACAGTATTGGGAATCGCATCACAAGCACTGATTGATTTACAACAATGAAATAATGATTCAATGCAATAATGCGGTAATTCCTAAATCTTTATTGGCCACTTCTACTAATACGTCACAACCAGGAATCATCAATAATTTATCTTCTTGGTCAAGAGAAAAGATTGGCACTCCACTTTCATCACTCATGTGCTTCAATTCTCTCCGGCATGCGGCTTGGTGAGAATCCATGTGAACTAGTGGGCGCAAATCTACGATAACAGTGTCACCTTGGAGTATTCTCTTTCCAATATTCCTTGTTGGAATTCGATTCATCTTATCTGGTGAAACATATCGTAAAGCACGAGTTGGTAATGAACCTCTAGGTCCGTTATGAACTGCGAGATCGTGGAATGGTTCACCATCAGAAGTGATTGGTCCAGTCCATCCAACAGGAACTTGTTTGAGATTTAGTATAGATGTTTTCTGTGGGTTATTTGAGGTAACAGGAGTTTCATTTGTCTTAAGATTTAATTTCGGAATCAACAAATGTTGTTCAGTAGTAGAATCAGTTGACACCGGTTTTGGCTTTTTCTTTGGCTTCTTGCCAGCAGAATTGATATTCCCCTCAGGATCTGGTAGTCCAAAAAATTGCCATAAATTTACCATATATGTCCCTCAGAAGTCTAAATCATCGAGCAAACTGCTCATGCTAGTACTAACAGAGGTGGCAGGGGTATTGTTAGTTGCCGGTTGAATTAGTGGCTGAGGTGCTTTGTTTGCATCTAACCACTGCTGGCCGTAGTAATCCCATTGTTCCATTGTCCAACCTTCCGGTAATCCAGTTGTCGGTAGAACAGGACCTTGGTTAGTTTGCACAGGTTGGGTTACAGCCGGTTGCTGGACTTGTGGTTGAGTTACTTCAGTACCAGCTTGTCCAAAGGGATCATACTGCCCAGAAGGTTGTTGGCTAGGGGCAACTGTTGCTTGGCCAAACAAATCAGAACTAGGTTCGGAAGTAGGTGGGCTGGCACCAGAAACGAATCCTCCATAGGATTGATATTTGTCCACCGTTGGTTTTGAAGGTTTACGTGTTATTAGCAAGAATATCGAAAGTCCGATTACCAACGAGAACAATAACGCTAGTATACCAGTTCCGACAGATCCAATTTCATTACTAATAGAATCAAGAATAGAATTAGAAGGGGTTGCTTTGACAACGATGGTCATAGTCGATGATGCACTTTCATTATTGTCATCGATTACAATCAATGTAATGTCCCAAGTTCCAGCAGGCATATTTTCCATTGTGTAATTAATTCCATAATAGTCAATATCATCATCACCATCACTATCTATACCAGTAACTAGGTGGTTTGATTTCCATTGATAGACAAGGTTTGACTTGTCCGTAGGAGTGTCAATAGAATCTTTAGCACTCAAAAATACGCTATCACCTTCGGTAATATCTGTAAGATTTGTTGTAGTTGATATCACCGAGCGTGGAGGCAAGTTCTGTACACTGATGTTAACCGACTGGGAAGCACTTGCTCCATCATCATCAGTAACAGTAGCAGTAATCCAACGAATACCAGTAGTAGGCCATGAGAGTGTCATATTTGCACCAGTTTCTTGGCAATCGTTTGTAGTATCACCGTCACTATTCAAATCTACTGCACCATTCAAATCCCAGCAAATTTCTAATGAATCAAGATCCGATATAGTATCGCTCACTTCAACATTTAATGTGATGTAATCATCTTCAAAGATTGGTGCATCCCCTGGTAGTCCAGTTATTGTTGGCACAACATTTGAAATCATTATTTTCGCAGTTCTATCATCTGATTTTTCACCATCATCATCCCAAGCAGCAACACTGATTATGTGTTCGCCTGAAGTTTGCCAAGAGACAGATACTGTTGATGCTGGTCCATTTGTAGTTTCACTCCAATTAGAATCTAGATGGGATGGTAACCATTCAATGTTGAGGTCATCTCTATCGCTGAGTGTATCATCACCATTTACCCGTAACAAAACTACTTGGTCTTCATCTAGATACCAAGTACCATTTTCATCAAGAGAAATATTCTGACCACCATTCCAAAGTTCTGGTATGTTGAGCGTTGGTGCAATATTTAGAACATTCAATGTCCGATTTACTGTTGTTACTGTGCCATCATCATCCATCGCTTCGGCGACGATCATAATCTCTCCTTCTGCTAGTGGAATAAATGTGCAAGTCGGCTGTGTCAAACCTTCTTGACAATTTGTACCAGGCCAAGATATAGTTACTTGTTGGCCAGTAGGCGAAGTTGTATCCACATCCCCTGAGTCAGTTGCATCAATTGTAACTGAACTCTCTACGGGGATGCTATCTGGCATTGATAGATTGATATATGGTGCTCGATTAAGTATGGTTACATTAGTATCTATTACATCAAAATCTAATTCATTATCAATAACGATTAATTTGATATTCCAAATGCCACTATCACTCCAATTCCACTGAGTCCAGCAATCCGGAGCATCGATTACATCTATCAATCCACTACGAGATTCTATTTCGAAGCGACATTCAACATCTCCACCATCTTCGTCAAAAGAAGCAGTAGCATTCAATGTTACATTCTCAAAGGTATATTTTCCTTCATCGACAACGAAGTTAGCAGTTGGTGCTCTTCCAATGAAAATACTAACATTTGCATAATTATTACTTCTATTAGCATCTTGAGTAACTATTTGGTCTGGGTCTACTGTAAATGCCAATGTCTTGTAGCCGATTGACTCACTCTCTAGAACGGTCCAATTTACTAGTACACGTTGTTCTGAATATGCAGATATTGGAGGGATGCTCTCTCTGAAATTAGTACCATCAGGAGTGGTAATTTCAATCTCTGTAGCAGGGGAGGTCAATACTCCACGATTCTGTGCAGGTATTGAGAAAGAGAGGATGTCACCCGGTAATGCTGCAAAACCTATCGATTGAGACAGTATTGTGGAGTCTTGTCCTCGATGTCTAGTGACGATGATAGAATCGGATTGTGCGATTAAATCAACAGCGACAACATTCAAATCGATAATTAATGTTTTGGCACCAATTATTTTTGACACAGGGTCCCAAACAATAATTCCATTACTGGTATAATCATCACTCGAAGGTGTGTCGTCAATTACTGTCGATGAGTTCAGACTAATGGTAGCATTGCCATTACCATCTGTGGTAGGATTATGTATTGTTTCATTCAATTCATATCTCAATTGTAAATTTTTGTTAGCCTGAGGCACATTGTTGATCATATATGATATTGAAATATCTTGAACTGCTTCAGGGAGCGTGGCAATAAATTGGGTATTGACTTCTATTTCCACATTTCTCGCACCTGGATTTGAACTATCTTGCACTCCCCATGAATCAGAAGGTGAGTATTTCTTCAGCAACCAATCGATGGTGAAACCTGCCGAATTATCTACTCTAATCCATGCTGGACCTCTTGCTGCTGGACAATACCACTGGAAACCTGCATTTACACCAGTTTCATTCCATTCCATAATTTTGTACGAATCATCACACCCAGTGTAAGATATTGAAGTTCCATCTTCGCTTGGCACTCCATTTGATGTTACTTGCCAACTAGAATTGTCAGTACCATTTACGTCAAAATCCGACGGGTCAAAATAATCTGAAGTACCGGTTACAGCTGTACCTGCTTGGAATGGCATATACCATTGGTCACCAGTATGAAGTGGGAAGTCATGTTTTTCTTTGGCAGGTTCATACCATGTATCAAAAGTCAAATCAGCCAAATCCTGCTTCAAAAATCCTAAGTTGAATGGCAAGAAATCAACTCCTAAAGTGAATTGGGAATTGATAACAGCTAGATCTCTGACTCTAACGATGTCTAACCCATCATATGCGATGTTAAGTCGTCCACTTGTTCCTTCAAGAGTTGCACCGCTGTTACCCGATGTAAAATCACCGCTAATTGTTGTCTCATAGACCAATGTCTGCACACCATCTATCATCATAAATTTAATATCTGTAATTTCATAATCTGTTTCTCCAGTTAAAGTATTAATTGATGCAGAAACATTTGCCTGTGCAATCAACCCTGCAACATCAAACAGAGTATCGTAGGTCCATTCATCTCCAAGGCGGTAATTTGGAACATCTGGTGCAGTTATAATATCACCAACATGTGACTGAATAGAGTCATCTAATTGCTGATTATTTTCATCTAGCAGCATAGAAAATGGTGCAAGGAAAATAATTGCGAAAAGAGCAACTGCAACGATTCTTTGTCGTATCATTGCACTCCCATCCACCCGACTCATTTAATGCAATTGATTCATTGACTAGGAGGGGCTATTGCAGTGAATCCAAGTATTGCTGACCAAAATGGTGCCATTGGTCTTCACTCCACCCTTCGGGCAAACCATCCTCAGGGATAGGTGGTGGGTCTATATTTAATTCAACAGTTGGACTAATTTCACCCTCTTGTTGCTGATCATTTATTTGTGATTGGGAGTCAGTAATATCTTGCGGTGCTATTTCCATGGCAGCCGTAAATGCGTGAATCGGTGGAGGGGCTCCGGGTCTCTTTGCTTCAATCATCCTCGCCATGTGGTCAATCGGTTCACCAAATTCATCTAATTCGTTGTGAAAGTTAGATAGTTCTGGCCACATATCAGGCTGAATTTCTTTTCTTCGCCCAGATAAAAATGCAAGTGCTGACAGAACTATCACCAATAATGAAATTTGGGCAAATGCATTTGCTTCTTCACCAATTAACGAAGCGCTTATTTTTTCAACAATATTTCTCTCAGGAGGAGAGACGACGATATTCTTTGTAGAGGTTCCTGGACGTTCAGGGTCTTCATCCCAAGCGATTGCCTTGATTTTAGCAATCCCTGAAACACGGAATACATGAGAAACTGTTCTTCCAATTAAATCAGCATCGTTATCGGGGATTCCATCGCCATTACTATCGCTTGTAATATCTAAATCCCAGACGATAGTGATGTCGTCAATATCGCTAATTGAGTCTATTGTTGCGGAAGCGTCAAGAGTGCATTCGCGATATGCTACACAAGAAATATCACTGATTCGTACCTTTGGAGGCATGTTAAGAACCTCGACGATGAGAACTTCACTTGAATAAGCCCCATCATCATCAGTTACATGGTAGATGATTGTATGAGAGCCACTTCTATTCCATGAATATGTCAATTCATCACCACGAATGTCACAATCATCAGCAGCAGAACCATAGCCGTCACTATCTATTCCAGGGTCAATATCCCAGCATCTGCTCAAGGTAGAAATATCACTTTCTGTATCAGTAGCATAACCAGTAACAGAAATTTCTTGTCCTTCAGCAACTGGTAAAATTTGATCTAAAGCCTCGACAACAGGGGCAACATTTCTAATATTGACCCAGCGTTCTTCAACGGCACTAGATTCTCCATCCGTGTCGGTTACTTGCAAGCGAATCTTATGCAATCCTGAATCACTCCACAACATTGGGAATTGAGATGTTCTTCCTTCAAGAATTTCGATCAGAGATGGTTGTGCATCATCAGGCCACCATGTGTGAATTAAGTTGTCAATATCATCAATTGAGTCATCAGATTGGCCCTTGACATTGACCAATTGGTCTTCATCAACTTGCCAAATATGTTGGTTATCACTCTCCATCGCAATGGAACCATTCAACAATTGTATTGTGGTTCCATGCGGTGCGATATTGGTGAATTTTATATCAATACTCGCTGTGGTTTTTGTGAAGTCATCATCTTCTGCAATTGCCAAAAAGGAATGCCATCCTTCATGCTGAGCAGTGGTAGTGCATACTCGCGTATAGTAGCCTTCTTGGCAAATTGAATTTGGCCAATAAACATCCACAACACCCGGCCAAACCTTCTCAGAATCAGAATCATTTGCATATGCATACAATGTGATTGGATGCTCAACCTTGGCCTCAGTTCTTGAACTTCTAATCTCTATCTTTGGTGCCCTATTCTCAACATCGACGATCAAGGTAATCGTCACCTCATCTCTCTCATCATCAATAACGGTGATATCAATGGGATATTGACCATCATCAATCCAAGAATAATTTATCATACAAGATTGAGAAATAATATTTTGACTATTCCATTGGCGCGAACCATCATCAAAGGTGACTGCGAATTTACAAAACACATCTCCACCATCTTCATCAAAACTTTGTGAAGCGTCAATTAATGCTACTTGATTAGTTTGAACTGATGAAGTATTAGCCAAAGCGGTTGGTAATCTACCAACATTTAGATTCAATTGTGCATAATCGTTAGTTGAGTTTGCATCAGCGGAATTAACCGCATCAGGATCAGCCTCCCAACTCATTGGAATAATGCCAATAGGTGAATCGGCAGGAACAGTCCATGTGAAGTTAACTTTGTGCACAGCATAAGTGGCTAATGAAGACATCATGTGCCTACTGGTTTGGCCATCAGGGTGAGTGATTAGAATCTCAGCAGGAGTGGATGTAATGATGCCACGGTTTTTTACTGAAACTTCAATGGATAATTGATCTGCAGGCAATACATTCCATCCGGTAATTGAATTCAATTCAGATGTGATACCACTTCTATTCCTCAACACGATTGCAGAATCTAAATCTGCAATTAAATCAAGTCCGACAATATATTCATCTAATGTAATGGTTGCAACTCCGATATGATTGGCAATTTTAGCAACGAATGCGTGACTGGCCCAATCTAAATCGTAGGCCGAAGAGTCCAATTTATCTGAAACATCGACAACCGCCCAAGCACTTCCGTTAGCAGCAGTGGTTAGAGATGCAAGGAATCCAGTAGTCTCATAACGTAATTCTAATTGTAATCCAGCAATGTTTGAAAAACAGGTAGTGGATACATTGGCCCAAACTTCAATCGGCGTATTGAGGGCAGTAATTGAGTTAGTTGATTCAATATTTATACAACGCTCACGAGTACCAGGGTTTTGATAAATATCGACTCCTGTTGAGTCTTTTGGAATATATTGCTTCAACCTAAAATCAATAGTTAATCCAACATCTTCTTCATTATGCATCCATGCATAATTCCTTACTTCTGGGCAATACCAACGGTATCCTGATTCATCTCCTTGAATATCATAGGAGGTCAAACCGTAAGACTCATTACAACCACCATAACCAATAGTCTGTCCTCTGCTATTGAATGGTTTACCAACTGCGGTAACCTCCCATGTAGTAGAATTGGTATCGGTCAGTGGTGGTGGGAATGGTGTGATGTAATCACTTGTTCCAGACCAAGTAGAACTTGTAGTCTTTGTTGTAGTCCAACGTTCATCAGCTCTAATTGGGAAATCATATACTTCATTGACAGGTGAATAGGTATTGGTAATCGTAATATCTCCCAGAATTCTAGTTAAGGATGAAATTCCATATGGGACGAATTTGATGTACATATCCAAGTCGCTTCTTATTGTTGATAAATCACTAACCTGAATTATTTCCGTCTGAGTATATTCAATGAATGCGTTACCAGTATATCCATCCAATTCAACTCCTGATTTATCAAAATTAGCATATGACCTAAGGGTATAGGCCAAGACGGTCTTATTGTCAACAGACTGTTCGGTAATAGAGATCACTTCCGCAGTGGTGTCGCCATTTATTTCTCCGACCGAAGCGCTTACACCGCTGTTGACAATCAATGCAGTCGGGTCAAAGGTTCCAGAATAAATCCATTTGTCACCGATTCTCCAAACGGGGACGTCGCTAACACCTGGGTCGCCAGAAGCACCTGCTCTAGCAGGGATAATATTTTCAAAATCTAGCGGACCCGTAGTATCGTCTTGGTGAGAAGAGATGAGGGGGCTGAGGGATGATATTGCTATCAAAAAAAATAGCGCCACAGCCGGAACTGCAGAACTAGACTTGCGCCTCATGAGATAGGCAAAACAGAACTACCTCATCTATTCTTTGCCATAATGGAATTGTTAAAGTCATCATTAGATGGACAAACATCCGTGCTAATAGTCAAGAAAGATGCTTCTAATTGGACACTTCAAAGAAGATCTGCCAATTCATCCTTGATGATTTCTACAGCTTCAAGAATTTCACTCTTGTGACGAGCGCCGGTAATTACCATCTTTCCAGAACCGAATATCAAACAAACAACCTTAGGGAAGTCAAGTCTGTAAATTAGTCCAGGGAATTGCTCTGGCTCGTACTCAACCTTGTCGAAAGGCAAGTGGAATGTTAGATTGTTAAGGTTCAACTTGCGCGGAAGTCCTGCAAGAGGGGAACCCTTTGGAAGGTCAAGGGTGTCAATTTTTTGTAGTCCCTCATAATCATCAGGGTAGTGAAGGGCATAGGTTGCAACCATGTTTTGAACTTCGATTTCAACATCTTTCTTGTCCCAGGTCTCAATACCTGCGCCGCGTAGGTCCTCAATCATGCGCTCAATTCCAGTGTGAATGTTATCCTTGTTCTTTCCACCAGTACAAACTGCTCTTCCAGAGCGGAACATCAATATTGCTAGTTTAGGGTCTTTGACTCGGTATACAACACCAGGGAATTGTTCTGGTTCGTATTCACAATTTAATTGAATTGCGATATCCGGAAGATCAAGTTCTTCCGCTACTCGAGTGCTGGCTACTACATTTACGACAGTTAGGCGCTCTTCATCAGTGGTCATGTTCCTCGCCACTTATAACCACTATATAAAAAGAAAGCCAACTTTTTCTGTTCGTTGAGAAGGGAAATCATCATGCAGTACTCTATTTACTGGATGGTTTCCAAAAAGGTAATCCTTCATGGCCTTCTATTCGCACTCCAGCGTTACCTATTTTAGAAATTAGAGTTCTCCCACCTGCCAATTCAATCGCTTCACTGGTTTGCTTTGGATTGCGAGTTAATGCCACCATACAACCACCACCACCAGCTCCAGTTAGTTTCGCTCCTAGCGATGAAGGTGCAGCAGCACGAACCAGATCATCCAACTCTAAGCATGATACTCCGAGGCCTCTAAGCATCAGATGATTTTCACTCATCGCTCTTCCAACTGCTTCAAAATCGCCTTTCAATAGTGCTTCAACCCCTCTGCGAGCGATGAGTCCAATAGTTTCAATCTCTCTCATCCGTTGTGGGTTTTCATTGATAGCCGCAGCGACCTTGGCCACTTGTATTGAAGTTGGAGAATGAACACCAGAGTTTCCTATTACTAGAAACACATCTTGTTGATATGCCATTACAGGAATGGTATGTACTTGCCAAGTTCTATCTCCTTCGGGAGTATTAAGAGTTCTTGTATATGCCCAATCAGCTCCCTTTTCAACTTCATCAGAAAGTAAAACAATTCCTCCATGCGCACATACTGAAGAATCCATTGGCGATGCTCTTCCTTCTTGTGCAATCGCTTCGACAGCATGGCCAAGCAGTGCACATTCATCGACATCTATTGCTTGGTTGCCCCATACGTGTGAACTTCTTTGGCCGTTATCCCCTGCTCTTCTAGCAGGGTCCTTACCCTCATCAACCTCAGAATATGCATTGGTATCAGTTAGTTGGCTTGAGAAACCTTCAGCCCAGTCTTTGGTTTCAGTTGCATCTCCACCTTTGGATAACCAACGCCCTCTTGCAGCGCGTAAACAAGCGCTGGCAGCAACTGATAATGCTGCTGAAGAACCGAGTCCAGAGGCTGGTGGTATATCGCCATTAATATGAATTGAAAGTGCAGGCGCTCCTGCTTTTTTTTGCCATAGACGTGAGCGCAGTGCCTCAACATGAGGATGTTTGGAAGGAATTAATTTCATGCCGTCAATGCGCCACTCATCAGTTCCTTGTTCTAATAATTCAAGGCTGACGGTAATACGCTGCTCAATAGCAACAGCAACAGCAGGTTGTCCAAAAACAACAGCATGTTCTCCGAACAATATACACTTGCCTGGTGCGCTTGCTTCAACTTTAGCCATCTAACCCCTCCTCTATTCAAAGGCAGCAGGGCTGCCCTTGATAATTATGCCACATTCTCAATTTGATAAATAGCATTAGTTTAGCAAGTGCCAAATCAATGCATTGAATAATCTATTTGCCTTCGCTGATTTGTTGGGAGGTCAATCCCAACGGTGATTTGTCAATGGAATACCCATTATTCATGGATTATGGACCGATTCCGGGGGTCTTAATTCTCGCTGTATTAATGGGAGTCTCCGGTGGTTTCTTCTCTTATCAAGTAGTCAAAGCAACCCGTCTTGTTCGGCTTGGAAGGCCAGATAACCGATTTGATAATTGGGGTGCTAGAATTTCAGAAGTAATTACTGGATGGTTAGGTCAAAAGAAGGTATTGAAAGACAGAGTAGCAGGTGGAATCCATGTAATGATGTTCTGGGGATTCCTGATGTTATCAACCGATATGTTTGATTTGGCAACAGGTAATTGGTTCTCTCACAACTTACTGCCAGCGGTCATTAAAGGGCCGTGGAATCTCATGGTCGAATTTGGATACATTCTTGCATTTGTCGGTTGTTTACTAGCATTGATTAGAAGAGTTATTTTCACACCTGATAAGTTGAAAGGAAAATCTCAACTCGAAGGTAATGCAATTCTTCTACTGATATTGACGATTACAACCACCTCATTCGTAGTTGAGGCTGGTGAAGCGGCAGTGAGTAGCACTTGGGAGCCAATCGGTTACTGGGTTGCTCAAACATTCAATCCAAGCACTGCAATGGTAGTAATTTCTTATTGGGCTCATATGTCAGCGATTGCAGCTTTCCTTTTCCTAATTCCACTCTCAAAGCACATGCATTTGGTAATGGCATTCCCCAATGTCTTCTTCCATGATATGACTCCGATGGGAACTATGCTTCCTTTGGCGATTGGCGAAGACGGCAAAGCGGTACCTTTGGATGATTTGGATATTGAATCGTTTGGAACTGCTAACTATACTGATATGTCTTGGAGAGATTTGATCGACGGTTGGGCTTGTACTTCATGCGCTCGCTGTCAAGATGTCTGTCCTGCTTATGCCTCAGGTAAACCACTCAATCCAATGACGGTTATCCATTCGTTGAGAAACTATGCTAACGACCACTACGAGACTCTAATCGCTGGTGAAAAACCTAAAGAAGATATCATCGCACGTCTTGATGAACAAGCGATTTGGGCTTGTACAACTTGTCATGCTTGTGTTGAGGCTTGTCCGATTTACATCGACCATGTACCGAAACTAACCGACGCACGACGCCATTTAATGATGGAGAGAATGGAGTTTGACCCTGCGGTTGAAGCTTCAATCATGCCTTTGATGGGTGCGATTGAAAACATTGAATCCGATTCAAATCCTTACGGAATGCCATCACATGAAAGAGGAGATTGGGCTGAAGGACTAGATGTTAAAGTAGCAGAACCAGCCGAATATATTTACTTCGCAGGCTGTGCTGCATCATTCGATGAGCGCAACAAGAAAGTTGCTCGCGATACAATTAGCATTATGAAAGAAGCAGGACTCGATGTTGGAATTTTGGGAATGCAAGAAGGATGTAGCGGAGATACTGCTCGTCGAGCCGGAAATGAATATCTCTTCCAGATGTTAGCAGAAACAAATCTTGCAACCTTTGAGGAGATTGGCGTTAAGAAAATTGTCGCTTCTTGTCCACACTGTTTCCATACCCTCGGTAAAGAATACAAAGATTATGGGGGCCAAGACATCGAGGTAATGCATCACTCACAATTGATTGCACATCTTCAGAAAGAAGGAAAACTACCAGAGCCTAAACACGATGGTACTGTGACCTATCACGACCCTTGTTATCTAGGAAGAATTGGCGGGGAAACAGAAGCACCACGCGCTGCTATTGGCGGTGTTGATATTGAAACTGAACGCAATGGTAAGAATTCTTTCTGCTGTGGTGCTGGTGGAGCACAAATGTGGATGGAAGAGCATGTTGATGATGGATATGACAAGGTTAACGTAATCCGTTCAAAGGAACTTGCAGAAACTGGTGCAGATACTGTTGTAGTAGGTTGTCCATTCTGTTCAACGATGGTTACAGATGGATTGAATGCAATTGGCTCGGATATGGAAGTCAAGGATATTGCAGAAATTGTTTGGGAGCAGATAAAATCAAACGATAAAGCACTACAATCTAAGAAAGCAACTGCTGAACTTACAGTTTAACCTCTGAAATTACAGTTTAAAGTGCAGAGGCATGATAGTTTACAACTCTCAATGACCGATTTATTGGTTACTGATAGTTGTTACTTCCAAATCGGATTCAAATGAAGCAAGGGCAATAAATAAGCCAATAACCAAGAAATATTCAGCCGGTGCTGCGATATCTATCGCATGTTGTAATGGTGTTAATTGGATAAAAGCTTCTTGTGCCTCAGCCTTGGACATTCCCTTTACAGCATCCTTTAATGCTGAAGTCATTACATTGAATGAGATGAAAGAAATAATCATCGCAACCCATCGTAAGACCTTACCCTTTTTCTGTGCATTAGGTAATGCCAAATGGGCCATTAAAGCCCATAACATGCCAACTTGGAATACACCTAAAGCAGTGAAGACATGTAACTCCAAGAAGTCATACATATTTGCAAAAGCCATCAATGA
>DAJY01000035.1:0-2821 GCA_002499015.1 Euryarchaeota archaeon UBA242 | reverse complement strand
GAAATGAAGAATGGTAGTGCCCTCGCGTCTCCACTAAGCCAATGAATAAGCATTGCAAGGGTCAAAGTTACAGCAGGAACTGTCCAACCCAATCTTGCTAACATCCTATCAGCAACGAACTTATCTCCAAGTTTAATTCCGCCTTGACCCTTGAAATCAATCATTGATATGCCTCCACAGTATCCTTGATTGTAGTATCGACATCGATCCAATCAATTCCTAAAACTTCTGTTGCAGGTGTTGAATCATAATTTGCATCTCCACGCAAGATTCCCTTTGCTATCTGCCTGGTGAGGACTCGCTTCTTAGTGAATATTGAACCGATCCAATCTTGGAATACGGCCAAAGGTAACATCCAATTTTGTAGAGCTAGTTTCGGAGATTTTGATTTAGGATACAATTCTCTTGTCCTTTTATGCAGCGCTGCCACTGTGGTATTATGCGGCGCTAGAATGAATCTTCCACTTGCTTCATCGATTTCAAATGCTCTGCGATGAGCGATTGCAACATCTTTGACATGAACAAAAGCCATAGGGATTTTTATCGTCATCGGGAATTTTCCAGCCAATGCATCTCCGATGATGTCAGTCGATGGCGTAGGGCGAGAGAAACCACCACCGAGTACACCGCTAGGATTGATGACTCGTAAGTCTAAATCGAATTGCTTGGCCAATTCCCAAGCATGCCTTTCAGATTCAGTCTTTGCCACAACATAGGGCATTGAAGTATTGGTTTGCCAGCAACTGTGATCTTTTAATTTACCTTTCGGTTCTGAGCCGATAGCAGCAACACTGGATGTATAAATGACTCGCTTTATTCCCGCTTCAGCAGCGGCTTTGAGTACATTATCAGTTCCTTTATTGGCGGTATCGATAATAAGTTGCCCGTCTCCACTTGTAGCATAAATGGTTGCTGTATGGAATAACCCATCACATCCAGCAAGGTGTTGTTCCCAACCTTCAGCATCGAGTACATCTCCTTCAACCAACTGTAAACGCTGTTCACAGTCCAACTTTTTGGCGTGTGCAATCACATGGTCAACTTTGTTTGGGTCTGATAAATTACGAACTGAACCTTTGACATTATAGCCATTTGACAAAAGGTCTGCGACTATATGATTGCCAATATGTCCGTTGACTCCGGTAACGAATATTGTCTTGCCATCGCCTTGTCCCATGATTGTTGCAAAGGCTACTACTGTATCAACCTTCAAGTGAGAGTGGCAACACCCCCATGATGAGTCAGATGCCAATTCGCATGCATGATACCCTGCGCCGTCAAAAGGTGGATTTCTCAACTATCGAGCCGGGTAAAGTTTCAATGTATGTCTGCGGTGTTACAGTTTACGACCGCTGTCACTTAGGCCATGCAAGGTGTTATCTTTCCTTTGATTTGATTCATCGTTGGTTAGAAAAGAGTGGATTTGATGTTCATTACGTACAAAATTTTACCGATATTGATGACAAAATCATCAACCGTGCCAATGAACTAGATGGCGATTGGAAAAAGTTGGTCGATGACAATATTGCAACTTATTACCAAGATATGGACGCTTTGAATATTCTTCGTGCTGATGATTATCCTCGCTGTACAGATTATGTCGATGACATGATTAGAATTACCGCAGACTTAATTGAAAAAGGCAATGCATATGTTGCAGATGACGGAGTATACTTCTCAATTGAATCAGCACCAGAGAAATATGGTATGCTAACCGGGCAAATTCTTGAAAATGTCCGCAGTGGTGCTGGAGGAAGAGTTGATGATACTGGTAAGAGCAAGAGAGATCACAAGGATTTCGCTCTTTGGAAAGCAGCAAAACCAGGTGAGCCAACATGGGATTCACCTTGGGGTGCTGGCCGACCGGGTTGGCACATAGAATGTACAGCGATGTCAATGGATTATTTTGGAGCGCAATTTGATATTCATGGCGGAGGTCACGATTTACGTTTTCCTCACCATGAAGCAGAAATATTCCAAGGTGAATGTCACACCGGTTGTTCACCTGTAGTACATCATTGGTTGCACAATGGTTTTGTAAATCTTGATGGAGAAAAGATGAGTAAGTCATTAGGCAACTTTTGGACAATTAATGAGATATTGCAAAAAGTTGACGCAATGGTACTTCGTTTCGCATTGATAAATGCCCATTATCGCTCGCCAATAGACATGAACGATGCATTACTGAACGATGCTGAACGTAATTATAATCGAGTATTGGAATGTTATGTTGCATCTCTAAAGGGTTGCCTTGCAAAAAATGATGTGCCTCTACCAGTAGCAGACTTTGCCAGCACCAATCCTCTTTCAAAATCATTAGCACTTTTGGAAAAGATGGGAGAAGGTTTTGCTAAAGCAATGGATGATGATTTCAATTCACGTGAAGCTGTCGCCAAGGTATTAGGCGCTGTAAGAGAAATAATGAAGATGCACAATAGTGATATGGATGCTGTAGATTCAAACGCTTTTGCACATTATGCAGTTGATTGGTTAGAAGAGACCGCAGGAGCGGTTCTGGGAGTCTTACCGACGCGAGAGATGGCGTTAGCAGAACCAGAAGAAGACCCACACAAGTTAGAGATTACAGATGAAGTAGATGCTTTATTGCTAGCAAGAACCCAAGCCCGCAGCGACAAAGATTGGGCAAAGGCTGATGAGATTCGAGATAAACTTCAACAGATGGGAGTAGTAGTAACCGATACTGCTGAAGGACCTACTTGGGACTTGGCTTAAGCATCAAGATAAGAGCCAGTCCGCTTCTTCAGAAGAACTTTCAACATTAATGTCAATTCCTGTTGGAACGAGTTGTATTATGGTCCTG
>DAJY01000084.1:16250-21257 GCA_002499015.1 Euryarchaeota archaeon UBA242 | reverse complement strand
CTCGTACCGGAAAACTCAAACCTTTCTTACGTATAATTACAATTGCTTCCGTAGGCAGTGCACTAGAAAACTGAACACCCATTGCACTTCTCCAAAATGTCTTGAGGGGTTTGAAAGAACCCTTGCGATTCGATGGAAATGATATGTCGGTTGTCTGTATCTTTCTTTTATCCGACGCTGCAATTTGTGAGGTAAGATTTAATGCAACATGAATATACCGTTAATAGAGTCCTATGAAAAATCGAGTGATTTGGTTGACCGGATTATCCGGTTCCGGCAAGACAACTATCGCCATGGCTGCAGCCAAACGATTCGGTTGCGAGGTCCTTGACGGAGATACAATAAGAGATTTTTTTGCAAACAGTGATTTTTCTCGAGAGGGCCGCGAACGACACCTATTAGGCGTTGCAAAAATGGCTAAAATGATTTCCAAGCATACAGATGTCATTTGTTCATTCATCACTCCCTATGAAGGGGTTAGGAAAAAGATTCTAGAAATCTTACCTGAGAATGCACTAATGATTCATGTTTCGACGTCCCTTGAAGTATGTGAAAAAAGGGATGTAAAGGGGTTATATTCCAAAGCTAGGAGCGGGGAAATCGAGAATTTCACAGGCATTTCAGATCCATTTGATGAACCAAAGTGTGCCCATTTTTCATTGGACTCGGATGGTGAAGATGGCAACTCAACTGACGACATGGTGAGCCAATTGGCACATCTCTTTGAGAAACCCAAGGTTGTATTACTCCCCGGTAGATGGCAACCCCTTCACGTAGGTCACGAGTGGCTCATTCAGAGAGAATTGGATAAAGGCAAGAGATTGGTTGTAGGAATTAGAGATACACCAGTCACTGATTCCGATCCCTATTCAACGGATATCCGAAAGAGAATGATCGAATATCGTTATCAAAATGAAAACGTAGAAGCATGGATAATGCCAGATATAGAGGCGATTTCCTATGGTAGAAAAGTAGGGTACGAAGTACGTGAAGCAGATGATATTCCCGCAGAAGTATTTGCCGTTTCAGCAACCGAAGTCCGCTCTGGAAACAGAGCCAACGTATCTGAGAGAGTTAAAGAATTCATGATTAACGAGGGCCTTTGGGATGAATATTCAAGTTAGGGTTGTGATTTCGTGAGAATCTTAGTCACAGGCGGGGACGGTTTCATTGGTCGCCACCTCGTTCAGGCATTGCTAGAACGAGGAGACACCGTCGAGGTTTTAGACAACAACATCACTTCCACCCCTGACTTCTATCATGAAAATTTGAATCGTACGATTGGTGATGTTTGCAATCTAAATGAAATAGTATCTTTAACGGAACTAGACACAATCATTCATCTTGCCTCAGTAGCAATACCGCAAATGTATATGGAAAATCGAAATTTGGTTATCTTACCCAATGTTTTCGGCACAAACGAGGCCTGTAAATTGGCAGAGAAACTCGACGCCCGAATCATTTTCGCATCTACAAGCGAAGTGTATGGTTCGATTTCAGATGATTCTCCAATTGGAACCCCCATTAGTGAATTAGACCCATCTCTTCATACCTTACTCAATGTTAGATCCCCGTATTCAAACGCCAAAAAAATGGGGGAAGAACTAGTCTCAACGTTCGTGAAAAACGGCAACCATGGTTGCTCAGTCCGCCTTTTCAATGTCGTTGGCCCTAGTATGGATAGTTCTGTGTCATCTTATGGCCGCGTATTTCCAAATTTTGTCAATTCAATCAATGAACCAAGTCCATTGCAAATTTTTGGAACAGGGGAACAAACCAGGAGTTTTCTTTGGATCGGTGATGCAGTCGCGGCCCTCCTCAAAATAATTGATTTTGATGGTAACCTACCATTGGCAGTAAACATTGGAAATCCAGAACCGGTCACAATAAATTTTCTCGCTGAAAAGTTTCAAGCATTCTCAAGTAGGTTTGTTGGCGTAGAATATTTGCCCGAGATTCCCTATGAACCGAAACATCGCTGCCCAGACATATCTCTAGCATCATCCTTGCTTGACTGGCGCCCCACGCTATCTCTCGATGAAATAATTCAATTCGTAATTGAAGAGGGAGTGTTAGAATGATGGAAACCCCCAAAATCACATTGGATATTGTCATCCCGTCATTCAGAGTTGACACAGAAGTATTGCAGAAAATAGTGCAACTAGATCAACCTCTTGGAATGGAAAGAAGCGTCATTGTAGTTATCGACAATCCAGCAATCATTATGTCGGAGGATTGCAGAAAATTGGAAGAAAGAAATGACGTGAGTTTAATAATCAATGAAACAAATATTGGCGCTGGCGGTTCTCGCAATCAGGGGATAGAACACTCAACGGCTGATTGGATTTTATTTTTAGATGACGATATTCACCCCGAATCCAATCTACTCCATGTGTATGGGGATATCATTGAGAATTACAACCAAAACGAACCCGGATATGTTGGAGTCACCCGTTTTCCTAAACCAAACAATAGTTTCACCAAGGGTTTTATTTGCTCGGGACTGTTGTATTTTTTCGATTTACCAGATTCCAGAGACGAAGTCACTTGGGGTGCAACCTCAAACATTCTATTCAATCGTAAGGCCATAGGAGACCACCGCTTCGGTGTTCAATTCCCCAAGGCCGGTGGTGGCGAGGATATCGATTTCTGCTTCCAAATTCAAAAAACATTTGGAGCAAGATTCACATCCACTCCGGAAGCTGTAGTGCATCACCCATGGTGGAGTAATTCAAAGCGCCGTTACCGTCGGGCATTCAGATGGGGTTTTTCGGATACGATGCTTCCTTCAATTTACAAGGAGCACTCTTGGAGAGACATCCCCAATACCGTGGAAATTTTTTCCGTCTTTCTTCTACTTTCAATTCCAATGTATACGTTCTCAGTAATCACAATAATGGAAATTTTATTGTTCAGCGGTTTGATTCTTATTGGTGAATGGGTGGCGGAATGGCTACGTCAAATCCTGTCAAATTCAGTTTACAGCCCAATTACAGCCATTGAATCTAGTACAATCAGGCTCGCTTTCGCATTGGGTGGAGTGTATTATCTCACATCCACATTGAATTTATTGAATATTGGAAAAAAGTTTGACTACGGTTACAATGAATGGTCCAAGCAGAACCGGAAATGGAGTATTCTTAGAATATCAATTCAGGCGTTACTCATTTTTCTTTGCTGTACGCTGAGTTATTGAATCAGCATGGTTGCTTATACCTGGATAGCACTGACCATTTGCTGATTATTTTCTCCACTTCATCACTCTCAATATCCCCCCATTCAACGCGACTCCTACTTTGGTGCGGACTCTTGTATACTATTGAAGATGCATCTTCAATGAACGATGGAATTGGCTCAAGATCCAACCATTCACAAATCAACCCAATCTGTTTCCTTGGATTCTCAATGAAATCTTCCTGAAAAATAGTTAGACATTCATGCTGCACCATCCCTAAAATATCATGCACATTTTCGATGTACAATCTATAGTTTTCAATTTGTGAAACAAGTGAATTACCAGAGCGAAAACTCATTGTAGCGATGTTATCATATGGATTTCTAACCAAATAGATGATTTTGATTTGGCACTTAATCATCGTGTTCAATTTAGTTAACAAGTCGGGATGGTCAGCTAATATTTTGGTTGTTCCACCACCTTTCTTATCCCCAATCACCTTGATTGGACCCCTCACTCTACCTTGATATTGGGTGGGTATCGCGTAGTCGAATCGATACTCCATCCCCGTTGACGTTGAATTTTGCAAATAATTCTCACCGTGATCTTTCTGACTCTGGCTCCTACCTTCCGCTGCCTGTTTTGCTGAGGTCTCAAATATTCCTTTAAGCAATTGATTCCCAGTCCAACCTTGTGATATCTTTTGCAGTGCATGTAACTCATGAGACACTATGGCATTGGGATGGGCATCCAATATGGCGCCAATGATGCTATGGCCACTGCGAGGAGTGCCGATGAACAATAGAAAGAAACAATCACTTTCAAACTCAAGCGTATCCACGACTTTTCAACTCCAACACACCCCTCCTCATCTTGAATAAATATCAATGTTCCGAGATTCAACAACTTGAATAAATCGGGCCGCATAGTCATTTCAAGGCGGGATCCATATGCCAAAAATTTTCCAGATAGGTTTCAACCGATGTGGAACCAAATCCCTATTCCATTTCTTCAGGGAAAATGGTTTGAAATCAATACATTGGGCCTTTGGTTCTCTTGCAGCTGGTATCGAAGCTGCCTATATTGAGGGTAAACCCTTATTGACATACATCGAAGGTTTTGATGTATACTGCGACATGGAATTCATGAGAGAAGACCACGCAGGTGAATGGATTACAAAGAGGCCTTTTGAGAGACTTTTTGCGAATTGTCCAGATGAAAAATTAGAGAAACCAATCTACGCGTTTGAGCGCTTCAAGGAACTCGATCAACAATATCCTGGGAGTAGATTTATTCTGAACAAGAGAGATCCAGACCATTGGGTCCGCAGTAGGAAAAATTTCCTGAATTCAGGATACTATTTTTGTAAACACGGCGATGGCTTTCACCATAATCAACAGGAATTGGATGATTGTTGGTTGGACCATTTGCATTCCCATCATGAATCGGTACGTGAGTATTTCTCCAACCGCCCGGAATCTCTTTTAGAATTTGATATTGAGAACGACTCTCCAATAAAATTAACCCAGTTCTTTGCCGATTTGAAGCTAGAGCCAGATCACTGGAGCCATCATAATCAAGGTGACCTCTCTAAGGTTGATTTTTCCGAAACTGAGTGGCTCCCATTCAGTGGGAATTGACCGGCAAATCACTCACTTTTTTTGCCCCTACAGCGGCTTCTTCTCCGCTGAGGCGCCCTGACATAGTGTCGCCAATTCTCCTAAAGAGGTCGGAAACGATTGTGGTATCTGCATTGAGATTTACTTGATTCATTATTTGTAATCACGTACGCTATAAGATAAACAAGGCGCTCGTACCGGAAAACTATACTC
>DAJY01000084.1:13533-15989 GCA_002499015.1 Euryarchaeota archaeon UBA242 | reverse complement strand
TCTAATTTTGCAGCCCCGCCCTCTTCGCTCATTTCTGCCTTACAATTCGGCCTTGAAGCAGCGGCGAGAAAGATGGTAGCAAGAGCGACATCACCTTGCCATTCAATGGTTGCATGATGCATCTCCCCCATGAACAGATGCTGGGGGCGGGCTCTTATGAGGATGGCCCAAGGCCTAACCATGGGGGAGCCGACAAAGATTGACAATCCCCTGCTCGCTGGAGCAGGTGGCGTCACCTTAGGCGAGGCAAGAACAAATCATCAAGGTCGCAAAGCCATCCTTATGATAAGGGATGAAGAGAATAGTGACGAATTCGAAGCACTTGTGGCAACTATGGGAATTGAAATCGTAGAACGATTAAATCAAAGCGGTAAGGAAGACCCACGTGGCTATTTTGGCAAAGGTAGATTACAAGATGTCGCTGATGAATTGGCGGCAACAGTCGATGGCCACCCATGGCAATCAGTTGACCTTGTATTAATCCACAATAATGCTTCAGCAAGGCAATTAGTTGCGGTAAGCGATGCGGTAAAGGTAGAGGTATGGGATCGGGTCAGACTGTTACTATCACTTTTCACATCTCACGCATCCTCAATGGAAGCACGAACTCAAGTAAGAATTGCACGATTGCAATCTGATAGAACCGTCCTAAGAGAATTAGTCAATTTGCAAACTACTGGTGAAAGAGCCGGATATGGCTCTAGTGGTGCTACAGCCCTTCAGGCGGTAATGGAGAATCTAAACAGAGAAATAGCAAGTTTAGCCAAGCGGCAACAACGTCATGCAAACGCACAATCTGAACGCAGAAGACAACGAACTCGAAGCGGTGCTCAAACCGTTGGAATTGCAGGATATACCAATGCTGGTAAATCCTCATTATTCCTCGCACTCTCTGGAAAAGAAGTATTGATCGAAGATAAATTATTCTCAACACTTGAAACAACAGTCGGCAGACTCGAGGCAAGTCCAAGAGTTCTATTAGCAGATACAATCGGTTTTATTGATGAATTACCCAATGCAACTTTAGAAGCATTCCGAGCAACACTTTCCGAGGCATTGGAATGTGAATTATTGCTAATATTAGCCGATGCCAGCGACACGCCTCTCGAACTGGAAAGGAAACTATTCACGAGTCGTCGCGAAGTGTTTGAGAGATTATTCGGTGAAGAACTAGATGATGATTTCCCTTGGCGCAATGATGAGATGTCAGTCAAACAGCAGATAATGGTTGTATTGACAAAAATAGACAAGGCCACTCCACATCAACTCGAGGAGGCAAAGGCAACAGTAGCGGCACTAGCATTACCCGAGCCAATACTAATCTCCAGCCATAGCGGTAAGGGAATGCAGAACTTAAAGGATAGAATTTTATTCTATTTATTTGGTCCACAACTGCATTTGCAAATATTGCCTCCAGAAAATTATGCTACCGAGCGGGCAGTTGCAGGTTATGTTTCAGACTTGCACAATGCAGGTTTGGTAACAGATTATTTGTTATTGGAAGATGGTAGCGTTGATATGACGATTTGGGTATCTGAGGCTGAAATTGCTAAGTTATTGGCCAAATCAGGTTCGCGCATTGTTATCAAGTAGTCCATCATAAGTTGATTTATGGCAGAGGGCGAACATCTTGATGCTGCCTTTGAACCCGTTGAATCTAAACTGGATTATATCGATGAGTTAACCGGATTATCAGAAGCGACTGGAGCTATGACTTTCTCCTCATCTTCAACGATACTGACCATACAAGACCCCAATATGCACAGAATGGGCAAAGCGATAGCAATATTCATTTTATTCATCTGTATGCTTGGATTCCTAAATGGTCTTGATTATGCTTCACCAGATTCTGGTTTGATTCGTCCAGACGAGTTTGTCTACAGAATGAGCATGGGAGCGCCTAATGAGTCAGCGGTATTCCAAGGTACAATTTACGATGACAGCGGCGATCCATTAGCCAATGCCACAATTCATATTTCATGGGATTCAGGGATGACTTGGAAATCAAATGAAACCATCAGTGATGAAAATGGTAAATTTTTGATGGAGAATTTGGACCCAGGTTTGGCCAGAGTCGACATTATCGTTGAGAGAGATGGTTATCGTGATGTTCTGTCAAACCGAGTTATCCTCTCTCCACCAGCGATGATTGAACCAATTGGTTTTACAACAATCGACTTCACAGTCCCGAGCCAAAGTAAATTTGCCGCTCAGCCATGTTCAAATAACCAAAGTGATTGTGAAATACGAACCATTGATTTGACTCCTTCACAAATGGAACACCCATTAATGGATTCAAGCGCAGCTGGAACTTACATCATGATCGGTTTTGCATTCATGGGTCTTTCTTTAATCGCAGCAGGTTTTTCCATATGGGCTCTCCAATCGGGTTCAGTAGCAGTTCTAAGGACTGCTGCATCACTGGTCATTTTCACAATGGGGCATTATTATTCAGC
>DAJY01000084.1:5697-13282 GCA_002499015.1 Euryarchaeota archaeon UBA242 | reverse complement strand
CACTGCAGGTAAACATGGACCTTGAGGCAGCAGCATGGATGGTGCGCTCTCTAGGCCAATGCGTTTCATCATTATTTCAATCACAACAAGGTGATTTAATCGCCGGTGGCTGGGATGGTCGAATGCGAATGTGGAATTCGCAAGGTGATGTGATATGGACAATAGAAGCAGGAGATCGGGTTAGTGATTTTGCAAGGCAAGATGATTACTTATTCGCAACTTGTGGTTTACACGTTAGTGTATTTTCATATTCTAGTGGAGAGCAATTATGGTCTCATGCCCTAGAAGGCTCTGCGGATGAACTTGTAATTCATAACGGACAATTAATGGTCGTATCATCTGTCTATGATATTGAGCACAACGATTTCCTTGAATCTGCAGTGTGGTGTTATTCCTTTACAGGGGAATTGCAATGGGTATCACGGATGTCTGAGAGACCTTGGACCATATTTTCAACAAAGGATGAACTGGTTATTGGCTTAGGACGACCACAATGTGGATTGGGAGTTATCGGTGAAGGTGGTAGCATCGAATACAAGCAATTAGCATCCGAATCACCAGTAATGTGTGGAGTTAATGGAGCAACAAAGCAATTATACGGTCATGCAGATGGTACTATTTCTACTGGAAAAGGCAAATTAATCAACAAACAAGAAAATGGTATAGAGAGTCTGTCATGCACTTCGCATGGCTTTGTATGCGCTTTGGATGATGGTAAAATAGCTGCATATGACTCAAAGGGCAAAATTATGTGGTCAAAAGAAGGACATCCAATCGTTGAGCAAGCAGAAGGTTGCATTATTGGTCAAGAATATAGCCATTGGACTGCAAGATGGGATGGCCTTGTAGGGTATCTAGAAGTTCGTAACTCCCTCACAGGAGAGATGTTAGCAAATATGCAATCATCTCAAATCAGGTCGCTGCAAGGAAATAGCCAAACCATTGCTATTGGTTGTGATGACGGACAGGTTATTCTGTGGCAGAGTGAATTACTTACCAGGCGCGTTAGTGAGGATTTACCAGCACAACAACCATCTGTAGATTCGCGCAAAAATGCACTTCAAGCAAAACTAAGAGCACTAAGGGATAAGTGAATCACGCCTTAGGTCCAGTCATTTGCTCTGGGCGAACCCATGCATCAAACTCTTCCTCGGTTAGATAGCCCAATTCAAGTGCAGCAGATCTCAGAGTAGTCCCTTTCTCATGTGCTAATTTTGCAATCTTTGAAGATTTATCATATCCAATATGATTGTTTAAGGCGGTCACCAACATCAATGAATTTTCTAAATGTGCAGTAATGTTTTCTCTAACAGGTTCCATACCTTCAACACACTTTGTAGTAAATGCTCGGCATGAATCAGATAAGATTCTAGCAGAGTGTAACAAGTTGTGAATCATCATTGGCTTGTATACGTTTAATTCGAAATTACCTTGACTTCCACCGATTGTGATTGCAGTATGGTTACCCATTACTTGAGCGCAAACCATAGTCAATGCTTCAGCTTGTGTTGGATTGACCTTTCCAGGCATGATAGAGGAGCCAGGCTCATTGGCAGGTAAAGCGAGTTCTCCAAGCCCACAACGTGGACCGGAGCCAAGCCAGCGTACATCATTAGCGATCTTCATCAATGAAACCGCCAAAGTGTTGAGTGCTCCTGAAGCAGCAACGATTGCATCATGGGCTGCAAGTTGAGCGAATTTATTTTCAGCACTACAGAAAGTTAATCCAGTGATATTTGCAATTTCATCAGCAACCATCTGAGCGAATAGAGGGTGGGTGTTTAGTCCAGTTCCAACCGCAGTACCACCCAATGCTAGTTCAAACAAGTCATCCATTGCAAAGTCCAAGCGGCGCAGATTTGCATCGAGTTGTGCTACCCACCCAGACACTTCTTGTCCGAGTGTCAAAGGAACAGCATCCATCAGATGAGTTCTTCCAATCTTAACAATATCATCCCATTGTTGTGCTTTTTCATTCAATGCATTTCTTAGTAGACGAACATTTGGTAATAGTTCGTGTGTGAATGCTTCAGCAGCTGAGATATGCATTGCTGTAGGGAATGTGTCGTTTGATGATTGACCGCGATTGACATGGTCGTTTGGATGAACTGGTGTTTTGGAACCTAGAGTTCCACCAGCCATTTCAATCGCTCTATTAGCGATTACTTCATTGGCATTCATATTGGATTGTGTACCACTTCCAGTCTGCCAAACGCGCAGAGGAAAATGGTCGTTTAACTTGCCATCAATTACTTCTTGGGCAGCAGCGATAATCAAATCTGCAACCTCTGGTTCAAGTTGGCCTAATGCTAAGTTTGTCCTAGCGGCGGCCTGTTTAAGAATTCCAAAGGCACGAATAACTGCGATGGGCATTGTATCTTCACCAATATCGAAATTAATCAGAGACCTTGCGGTTTGGCAACCATAGTATCGGTCAGCAGGAACTTCCATCTCGCCCATGGTATCGGCTTCTATACGCATCTCGCCCATGTCCTTCCGTAACGGTGGTTGTCCATTAGGGCTTGCTTCTCTCTACGAGAGAAGAATACAATCTATTATCTGCAAAAGATTATTTCTAAAAATCAATTCGGGTGAGGAAAATCATATTGTTCTGGCCCGATTCCAGTCTTGATTTCCCCATCCTTGAAATATCCGCGATACATCAACATGGTTTGGAATGGAAGTACTACTTCACCTTGTTTTGAAATTGCAATAATTCCACCCCTGCCCTCGAGGGGTGCAACTAATTCCAAAACGTTATTTACGGCATTAAGCAATGGATTATCTTGACCACAAATTATTAATTTTTGTAATTGATTTGAAACTTCATGTGCTGCACATGTGCGAATGAATGCCTCTCCTACACCTGTGCAAGAAACCGCGACATCATTATCACACCAAGTTCCAGCACCAATGATTGCAGTATCGCCAATTCTACCATCTGGTTTACCGGTCATCCCACCAGTTGATGTTGCTGCTGCAAGTCGTCCTTGACTATCTAGGGCAACAGCGCCAACAGTTCCCATTCCATCTTGGGTTTCTAAATCAATATCGTGATCTAATACGGCAGAATCGTCTTCATCGGTTGAACCAGGCCTTCCCTTGCTATCTCGCCATTTTTGCCATTGAGCCTTACGCAAATCGGTAATTAGCCAAGACTGTTCCACTTCTTCAACACCATTTTTTATTGCAAAAATATCTGCAGCATCAGAGTTTAGCATCACTGGCCAGCCCTGATGCAATAACAAATTAGCAGCCCTAATCGGATGCCTAATTCTTTTGACATTTACAACAGAGCCAGCAGCACCATCACATCCACGCATAATGCTCGCATCCATCGTCACATTGCCGTTAGCAGCGATAACAGAACCTCTACCCGCATTATACAGTTCTTCATCTTCCATCATTTCTACGGCCAAAGTCACCGCATCTAATGCATTTAATTGACCACTTTGTAGTTTAGCACCAATTAGAGAAAGAACATTCTCCAAACATTGTAATCGCCTTGGGTCTAAATCGGTAAGTCCGCGCCAAGGCCCATCTCCACCCGCACCACCATGTAGTGCAAGAATGGCCATTGAAAACACCTCATTCAACGATTGAACAGCGAACTATTTGTTGTGGCTGTGAAGGTCTGTCACCAGCCATTTTACGGCAGTTTTCAATTGCAGAAACAACATCCATTCCTTCACTAACCCTTCCGAAAACAGCATGATTTCCATCTAGCCACGGGGTATCTACAGTTGTCAAAAAGAATTGAGAGCCACCTGAATTTGGTCCTGAGTTTGCCATTGAAAAGATTCCAGGAACATTGTGCTTTAGATTCAAAGCGCCTTTTTCACAAGGAATTTGCCAACCAGGTCCTCCGGTTCCAGCACGGCGAGACATTGGGTCTTTGGAATGTGGGCATCCGCCTTGAATCATAAAATTTTCAATAACGCGATGAAAGTGAAGGCCATCATAGAAATTCATGTTAACTAATTTTACGAAATTAGCAACGGTATCCGGTGCTTCTTTATCGTAAAGTTCAATCGTAATTTTCCCCGCACTAGTCTCCATTAGGCACTGCATAGAGGATTCCAAAGGTCACAAGCACATGAGCATTTGCCTTGTTCAACTACAACTTTTATCTCTGAGTTAGCCAAGGTCGGAAGTGCTGGTCTGCATATTGACGTGCGTAATCTGCAGGATATCCAGCGGTGGTCAACTGCTGTTCATATGCTAATTGTTCTGCTGTAATGGAAGGGTCTAGGGCAACCGCCGGGGCTTGTGCTACGACTTGTTGTTGGCCATAGCCAGCATATGCCAAGTCTTGTGCTGCAAATTGTGAATTGACATAAATCTCGTCACCTGAATTTTTATTTCCGCCACGCATAGTGAATCCAAGTATTAGCAATAATACCAACACTAGGCCAACCAAACCTCCTATAATTGTAGGTGATAGGCCTAAAACTGAACTTGAAGCAGCGTCTCCTTCACCATCATCAGTATCGTCGACCTCATTATTTCCATTATTACCCTGGTTTATTGTACCATTGTCAGTAGTATTGGTATTTTGATTACCAGTATCGTTAGTCGTATTATTGGTTGCTGAATTATCAATTTCACAACCGTCTTCATCAACAGTAATTCCAGCTATGCTATTTGGACAAAGATCATTTTGATCTATGACTCCATCAGAATCACTATCCACTATAGCAACCGGACAGCCTTGTCCACCATCACCGTTGGCAGTTCCAGGCACATTAGGACAATAATCTCCATTCGTACCATCGGTATTGTCGCCATAACTATCACCATCGCTATCAACTGCTTGACTTGCATCAAGTGGCCAAAGGTCATTGAGATTTGAAACACCATCTCCATCAACATCAGCACATCCATATCTGTCAATAGTTGACTCTCCATATGATGTTGGACAGTCATCAACTAAACCATCACCTGTGTCGGTTGTATTGTATCCATCTCTGTCAACATCATTAGCCCATAATTCATCTTCGTTTTGGATGAAGAATGTATTTCCAATCATCATATTATTCGATTCATTACTTTCTATAACCGAATCATTAACATCTATTGTAAGGCGACAAGAATAATTCCCAGTCGTCAATTCATCAGGCGTGTTGAAGAATTCTGAACGGGCATCAAATGCAGTGATATTGTACTGTCCTGAGACAATAACACTTGAAGTAAACATGCGCATAACATCTTCACCAACTTCATTTAACATATCCAAGTGAACGGTAATTGAAGCACCTTCAGCAGGTCCTCTCAAATTGGTCAGTTGCCATGAAAATTGAACTTCACTACCACTGGTATGGTCGATTGGACAAATTAAAGAATCAATGACTAGGTCTGCTGGAGCAGACCCCATATCGGTGATTGAAATATTGTATAATCCGACATCACCATTCGATTCAACTATGATTTTGTAGGTTTGTTGAATTCCTTCGTTTTCGCTATCCATTGTTGTGAATAGAGTTCCAAAAGTTGTATTATCTACTTGGTTTAGAATATTTCCAGAAGGATCTTCAATCCAAGCCACAAATGCTAGGTCAGAATTAGCATTGAATGTAACCTCTGTATTGGAATTTTGTGTTATAGTAAAGGAGTAGGAGTCTGATTCATCTGTGCCGCTCATACAACCTTGACCGTTGATAGTCGGGTCATCACCCAACACAATACCGGAAGAAGCAGGCGCATCTTGGCCCAAATTCAAATCATTTTGTTGACCGCAACTGAAAGTGTCTGGGTCAACTCCTTCGGTTTCAATAATCAGCGTATATATCCCAACACCACTGTAAGCCTCTACGCTGATATAGAAAATACCACCACTGCCTTCAAAATTAGGGTCGCCAATAGTTGTAACCTCTTCATCAACGGAGCCACCCGACCAAGGGCGATCAAACCACTCACCCGCATCATCTCTTAGATATACATCGAAATCGGAATCTGGTGCATTTATCATAATCACTGTTAGATTAAGGCCAGGTGTGAGTGTAATCTTATACCAATCTTCATCATCAACACCTTGATCAATGCAGCCTGTTATTGTGATTGAAGTATCACTTCCCAAATCGTATGAAGATGCCATAACAGCGCCAACATCACTTCCACTTGCAGCATCATCTTGGCTTGAACAAGATGTTGCCATGGTATCTACTAATAATTGCTCAATTGCAAAATTAATATTATTATCTTCAGTTTTCTCAATAATTTGTTCTTTGTGATCAACTACTGCGATGAGAGAATAATTTCCTCCTTGTAGTCCAGCGGGTATTGTGGCCTGAATTTGTACCAGTTGTGATTGATTTACATCAATGAAACCAGCGCTTATATTACCGATTTCAATATCATGGTCAGCAAATTCGTCATCGACTGATAAGAACACTGAAACAAGTGGCGATAGGGCGCCGGAAGTGCCAGTATTATTGACCACTACATCAACTGAAACCGTATTACCAGCAGCCGCGTTAAGCGGTCCTGAAACTTCACTGATGATCAGGTCGGGCAGCGGGGTGGAATAGTTGGTCCAAACATACATTGTCCAATCGACAGCATCTCCAGTACTGGACATGTTGACGAAATAAGTGCCTCCAGTTCCATCAAAAATAGTTCCCAAAGTTGTTGCTTTCAGAGTATTATTGCCCCATCCGAATCCACTGTCAACGATATTATTTGCGAGAGTTAATTCAGCATCGAGCATTGAACTTTTATGACGAGTAATTTCAATTTCAATCGAATGGTTTGCCGGTACGTCAAAGGAGAACACATCGTTGGCATCAAGCCCGTCAATACATCCAGTGTATTGTGAAGTAACGTTATTTCCTAATGGGGCAACAACCGAATTTGTATTGTTAGGCGCATCACTACCAAGTCCAGCATCATCTAATCCATTTGGATGTCTATCTTGGCAAGACTGACCAATTAACATTTGATTTACAGAAGCATCGTTGTTATTCGAATCGTTTTTTTCAGTCACATTATTATATGCATCAGCCCACACAATCCAATAATATGTTCCATTATCGGTATTGCTCGGAATAATCACTTGAGACGTCATGTTTCTACTACTGTTTTCAGCGAGGTCGTTTTCACTTTGGGTTTGTGAAATTATCACATCACCCCAACCGTAGGTCTGATCTGCGGAGAGGATAAATACGCTATCAAAGGCACCACTCGAACCATTCCATTCATTGGAAACTGTGTAATTGACATCGATAGTTTGTCCTGCTTGACCGACACTAGGGCCAACAACATTTGAGATGGTTAAGTCTGGCATTGGAGGGGTATCATTGGTCCAAGTACGCAGTGTGTATTGACCATCTCCAGACCAAACTGTCAATTGAATGTTAAATGAACCTGCAATTCCTGAGAGTGAAGTTCCAAGAGTGGAAACTTTCTCCAATGGGTCACTGATGACCGAACTATCGATAATATTACCACTCCCATCAATCAGATACAAGTCGAAATCAGTACCTGCTGGAACTACTAATTCAACATCAACATCTTTTCCTGAAGTGATTGTTACCTCGTACCAATCATCTGCATCATTGGCATCCATACAACCTTGATTACCAGTTTG
>DAJY01000084.1:2563-5406 GCA_002499015.1 Euryarchaeota archaeon UBA242 | reverse complement strand
CCGGCATTTGAACTGCTACGAGGTGTGATTTCATTCAATGTAGTGGCAACGGTTTCCTGTCCAACCATCATTGCTTTGGACTCTATTTGTTGCAATCCCTGTTGCTGGTTAACCGATGGCGGATTTATTGTTTCAGTTTCAGCTATTACCGGCGACATAACAGTAGAAATCAACAGCAAAGTCGCAAAGAGAACCAATATGCGCTTGTAGTCCATCTATCTTTGCTCATTCCGCTGGGTTATCAAACCTTCTTTACTAAGATTTTGAAAAAACAACCCAAATTAGTCAGATTCAGAATAAAACACTGAAACTGATTATTGATTTTGTGGAGTTGGAGCAGCAGAATTGACCGCAGCGGAAACTCCACCCTCATATCGTCCAAAGTTGGCTAAGAACATATTTGCTAAATTGTCCGCAGTAGCATCAAAATCATCCTTGTCCGCCCAAGTATTACGCGGTTGAAGAATCTCATCCGGTACGTTTGGGCAACTCTGTGGAACTTCAAAGCCGAAACGTGAATCAACGGCATATGCAACATCATCCAACTCTCCGTCTAATGCAGCATTGAGCATAGCTCTAGTGTAACGAATCTTCATCCTATTGCCGACACCATATGCTCCACCTGACCATCCAGTGTTGATCAACCATGCATTTGCTCCATGCTCAGCCATTTTCATCGACAATAAATCAGCATAGACTCCAGGGTGCATTGGCATGAATGGTTCTCCGAAACAAGCCGAAAATGTTGCTTGTGGTTCCTTTACGCCAATCTCAGTACCAGCAACCTTTGCTGTATATCCAGAGATGAAGTGGTATGCTGCTTGAGCAGGTGTTAAACGAGAAATCGGAGGCAATACTCCAAAAGCATCACAGGTTAAGAAAATCACATTTTGCGGATGGCCACCCTTTGAATCCATTGTCCTATTTTCAATAAATTCAATCGGATATGAACCACGGGTGTTTTGGGTCTTTGAAGTGTCTGCAAAATCAGGAACTCCATCTTCATCTAAAACTACATTTTCTAATACACTGCCAAATTTGCGAGTTGTTGCAAAGATTGCAGGTTCGTCTTCGGCAGACAAATCGATTAGTTTTGCATAACAACCACCTTCGAAATTGAAAACACCATTGCTTCCCCAGCCATGTTCATCATCACCGATGAGGGCTCGCTTCGGGTCTGCTGAAAGAGTAGTTTTTCCAGTACCAGAAAGTCCAAAGAAAATTGCAGTATTCTCACCTGTTGTATTTGCAGAGCAGTGCATAGGCAGGATTCCCTTCTTAGCAAGAATCAAATTCATTACCGAGAAAATAGATTTCTTTACCTCTCCAGCATAGCGTGTTCCACCGATGATAACTTCTTTTGCAGCATAATTAACAATTACAAAGCACTGTGAATTCAAACCATCTTTTTCCGCATCCGCTTCAAAATGAGGTGCATGAAATACGGTAAACTGTGGTTCATGATCATCCAGTTGTTGCTCACTTGGTCGGATGAACATATTACGAGCAAATGCATTGTGCCATGCAGTTTGATTGATTATTCGGATTGGTAAAGCCTCTGAAAAGTCCGCTCCACAGTATAGGTCTTGAACAAAAAGGCTTTCTTGTGCTGATAGGTATTCAATCACTTTAGCGCGCATTCTTTGAAAAGTATCTTCATCACAAGAAACATTGACTTTGCCCCAGTTTACATCATCACTGATAGAAGGTTCATCGACGATAAATTTGTCATTCGGAGAACGTCCTGTTCTCTCTCCAGTTTCGGTGACGAACGCCTTATTAGCACTGTAAACCCCTTCACCGCGTTGAGATGCAATCTCAATTAGGGCTTTTGCTTCGAGGTTCCAGTGAACTAATCCGGAGGGGCTAATCCCGTTTTGCGAGAGGTCACCCGAAGGAGTCCCGATGGTGCCTGCCATGAGCAAGCCTTCTGCCTGCCCTCTTTGTCTCTTTTGGTCGGAAATGCAGCCATTTTCGCTGCAAGCGGTATTTTTGGACCTCACCGAAGAACATTGTTTTATCCACCTCAATACTGTAAACCTGGTCATAAAGAAAGCGCTATTTATACCCTTTTTTACCGGAGAAAATTATTTAACCTCATTTGGTGAGGATAACACATGCATAAAACCCCCAAGATTGTAGTCCTAGTAGGCTTTGTAATAGTCGTAGTAGGATTTATTTTACTTCAATATGGTGCGGGAATAATGGGTTCGGAAACAAGACCTGAAAGTGAAGATTGGAGCGGCACTTTATTCTTTGAAGGAACTACTAATATAACCGCTGAAAGTGAATTTACCATTGGCTCTGCTTACAATGTATTCGTTGAGGAAGGTGCCAATGTTTCAGTTGAGATTGTAACGGGCAAGAAAATCATTGAGTTTGAAGATTGTAGCGATGATTGCGACCTTTACGATATTGATGGGCATATAGATGGCTATCAATACATAGGAGTCATTGATTTCATTGAGTTTGGTGATACAGGCACATATAAATTTAAATTCAGTCAAGAAAATGGTCAAGAAGTAGATGTGATGATACGAGAAGACAAATCCTTTGGCGGATTCCTTATCGCGGCCACTGGTTTTTCCTCTTGTTGTATCGGGGTACTGACTCTTGCAATCGGAGGACTGCTAACTACGAAATACAAAGATGAAATTGTAGTAATGGTGGACCAAACTCACAAGAGTTGAAGGAGTAGTTTCTCTCATGGCTAAGCCATGAGTGAAGAGGAAGGCGGGCCAAAGTCTAGTCCGTCTCAGGACTCTGAGCGTAACGAAGTCCTTCGCAAGAAAGATTTTAATCGGGTAAAAGGCTTGGACTTATCTTCGTTCATGGTCTCTAAT
>DAJY01000084.1:0-2338 GCA_002499015.1 Euryarchaeota archaeon UBA242 | reverse complement strand
AAGACATTGCAGTTGGCCAAATGGCTGAAATCTTCAACCGTGACGACTCATTTTCTAATCAACCTGGTCAAATTCAAAAAGATGGAACTGTTACTGAACCGAGTGATCTTGATAGCGTCACTGATATGGCAGTACATGGTGAAAAACAACTTAGCAAGGGCCTGATGGTTGCAATGGTCGTCATCTGGACGATGATAGGAACTTTGATTGGAACCAGCCCAAGCATCCCTCCGATTCTAAGTTTAATCGGCCTAGTATCGATGGCTATATTCGGATTAATTTGTGGTGAAAAGTGGATTCCCAAAAAGAACATGAGATTACTCGGTGTTACCTGGGTGATAATTTCAATGAAATTATTGTATGGATTAGCATTAGATGCTTGGCACTGGGGCTGGTTTGATTCCTCACCCATCGGGGCTTCTCAAACATTAGGAGTATCTCTTTTAACATTAGTTGGATTTAATATTGCAATTGCCCAACGTCATAATGAAGATGCAATAGCAGCCCAAGCAACACTGGTTCTATTGGTGGTTGGAAGCGCAACAGGCGCTCTATACGGTGAAATCGGTATTGCAGTAATGATCGGCTTGGGAACTTTACTTTTCCACATCCTTGCGATATCGAGGAAATCTGGTAATTTAGCCTCTTTAGGTATTGCAGTGTCCTATTTGTGGATTGGAATTCACGCAATATCAAGTGGTTGGAATCTGTTTGGATTAGAGATTATTTCGTTTGATGATGACTTACTTTTATTCTTATTGATGGCGGGAGTTACTGGAACAAATGCAGCCATGGCAGCACATTTCGTCAAAGCAGAAAATTGGTTTTCAGATGGTTTGAACGCCCTTGGATTAGGCAAGCCAGGATTGTGGGCGGTTTCTGTTAGCCTAGGTATGTTTGGAGCATTATTAGCGATTGCAGCACATCGTTTAGAAACCGGTTATGCAATCGCCCAATTAGTCTTATTAATCACCGCATTTACAGCATCATATCTCATCGTCAGAGGTATAGAATGGTCAAAAATCGTTCCCTATGTAATCCTGCCAACGCCTTTACTTCTCGCTATGCTGGCTCTACTCACAACTAGCTCCTTCGCTGCGGAATTACCGTGGGGTTTGCAACCATATACTCTCTATGCAATATTTACTTCGATACTTACCAGCATTGTTTTGTTGAAAAATCAAACCGTTGTTTCAGACCATGTATTGTGGATGGGCGGAATCGCTATAGTAATTCTTCTAACCCTGTTAATTCCAGCAGATGATGCTGGCAAAGGTGCTAGAACTCTACTGATTTCACAAGGTTTTGTTTGGGGTGGATTAGCATTTTTAGCACTTAATAGAGATTCGCCTTCGATAGCAGGAGTTGCGGTTTTAGCGCCTTGGATTTGGCTGTTAATATTCGCTACAGATGCGGAGAACCGTCTAATTTCTTCTGATTTTATTCCGATTAATATTGACCAATGGGACCTAGCAATTTGGATGGGTATTCTCGTTTTCCAGCAAGTTTCTGTTAATATCAAACAAGGTGGAATCGGAATTAATCTCGCCGCGCGCTTACTTGGATTATCCGAAATAGGGGCCAGAATGAGAGATTCTGGCCTTCTCAAATTATGGAATTTGAGTTTCATGCTCAGTGTGCTTACAGTTTGGGCGATCGCCAGACCAGGAGCCTTACCCGCATTAGGAATGCTTTGGACATTGGGCGCTCTAATCATATCTCATTCATACATGGTTTTCATTGGCAAACACGATGGAAAACCACGCACCTTGATGACAATGTGGGGAGTTTTTGCTATCATTCTCTCTTACTCATTTGGAATGGGAGGAATTTTCGCAATCTTCCTCGTAATCTCAAGTCTACTATTGCTTCTTCATGGCGATAACTTACGCAATAGGGATGTCCATTTAGCGGAAATAGAAAAGGCTGAAGCTTTACCAGGACAATTACTTTCTTTGATGATGGGACTTCTAGCAGGACTATTCATCATCATTGCTTTGAAACCTCTAAATCAACAAATGCTAACTGGAATAGAAATGTTACCAGATGCAACAAATAACCTTTTGATATTGGTATTTGTTTCCTATGTTGGATTGGTACTATACTTGCGAAGAGCAGCCAAGGTTGAGAAGATGCTACCGCCTGCTTTGGCAGCGATTTCATTAATCATAATGATGGGTCTTGCAGGAAGGGCTGAACAGGTTGCAATAGTAGATATTCTAACTCTTTTGGCTTTCATGGGTTCCGGTGCTTATCTCGCCTTCCAAGGTGAAGTTCGTTCCGGTTTGCAAGCACTGGCCCGAAAAGAAGACAGAATGGCAGAAATTGAACGTAAACA
>DAJY01000082.1:2303-2724 GCA_002499015.1 Euryarchaeota archaeon UBA242 | reverse complement strand
GCTGAAGAACATATGTCTTGGAGTCATTCAATAGATGCCCTTGAAAGTATTCTCAAATCTGTTTCTCGATAAGTTGCTCATATATTTGCAACCATTTTTTCTGGACATTTTCAATTTCATATTCAACTAATTGCTGTGAATAATCAATATTTGAAGAATTAGATTTTATTGTTTCAAGGATATTATCAACCCACTGTTGTTTGTTTTCTAATGACGCCTTGCCAATATTATCTGGCAATTGTGCAAGTTCACTATTAGCAATAACCGCTAACCCACAGGCCATCGCTTCTAAAATCACCAGCGGTTGTCCTTCCCATTTACTGGGTACTAGTAAGATGTTTGAGTTATGTAAATTGTCACTTTTTTCCTGTTCACTAATCCACCCCATTGCATTAATCCAATTTTCTTCACTATTGTCAAT
>DAJY01000082.1:0-2029 GCA_002499015.1 Euryarchaeota archaeon UBA242 | reverse complement strand
CCGAGCAACAATAGTTTGCCCTCAATTCTCTCAATTGTAGAATCCATCTTGAGGTTTGGATTGACTGGATTAGAAATAACTTCAACATCACCGATCATCGGCTCGAGTATTGCTTTCCACTCATCACTCAATACGACAGTTTGTACCTTATGATGGGATAGAAAATCATTCACATTTTTTGCTCTCTTCGCACTCGCTGAGTTGCTTCCACTGGGGTCAAGCCAGGTGTTGAATTTGCCACTATGAATATGAACAATTGTTGCGATATCGGCTTGGCGTGCCTTAATTACAAACCGTTTCTTTCTACGCCATGACCAGTCAGAAGCGGTATGGATGTGGATGACATCTGGTTTGCTTTCAGAATTATTAATTAATACAGATAAACTCTTTATCGCTTTTCTATAAGCCATCCATTTTGTCAATATAGAACCTGTATTGTGGCTAGACAATAATGATGCTTCAAAACCAGTTGGAGGGTTGTTTGATAAATCTAACATCACATTTTTGATGCCACCATTAGATTGACACGGGCCAATATGCAATACTCGCCTCATAATGTGATGCAATCTGTCTTGTATTCTAAAGATGTAAGGAGATTTGTCGTTTATTGCTGTGTTTTTAGGCAAGGGCTCAAATCACATCCACCATTCAAGGCAAATATGGTGCTGGCTCCAATGCTGATTGAAGCAAGCCTCTGGCTTGCAGCAACTGTGCCATTTGCTAGGCATTGGTGGTCCATGAAAAAGTGGAATAAAATTCAACTTGAATATCCTGAAAATCCTAAACAAGAAACTGATAATTGCGTAATATTACTTCCAGTTTGGAATGAAGCGATGATTATTGAAGGAAAATTAAACGATCTTTCTAAACAATTTGCCGCTCCATACCATCTTATGGTTATTGATTCTAATTCAACAGATGAAACAGTATCTCTTTGTAATGAGTGGATAAAAAACAATTCAAATGCTTTTTCTTCTTTTCAATTAATTGAGATGCCTGTAAGGTTGGGAAAAACTACAGCTGTTGCAAAAGCGATTGAACAAATACGAACTGCTGGTAAATTCGAATTTATTTGTATGACCGATGCTGATGCTATTCTTTCCCCAAAAGCCATCAATCGATTACTTGGTTGGTTCTCAGACCGAACAATTGGGGCAGTAGGCGCACTACCGCGAAGAATTGGAACAAGGAGTGAAGAAGAAAGTCATCGCAAAACATTCGATGCATTACGTATTGCTGAGTCTAAAGCAGATAGTACTCCGTTTTTAGAAGGTTCTTGCATGATTTGGCGAACAGAACTTGTATCTCCATCTGATTTGAATATTATTGCAAATGCTGATGATGCGCAAATCGCTACTTCTGTTCGCCTCCAAGGATTACGCAGTATCGTTGATGAAAGTGTTTGGTTTGAAGATATGGCTCCTCCGACTTTGAAGGGCCAAAGACGCCAGAAAATACGCAGAGGTCAAGGATTACAACGACTTCTTATCAGTAAGCGCTCTAGGTTTTTTGATAAAAAGTTAGGAGTGTTTTCTACAATTCTCAGAAGAGAAGCATATTTCCATGTCATCTCTCCGTTATTGTATGGTGGTTTTGTAATCGCAGCATTTACTCGGTGGATTACTATTGCGATTGCAGGTTATCCTACTGGATCATTATCGACTATACACAACGTCTTTACAGTTTTAGAATTGATTAGTATACTAGCTTGGATGAATGGGCGCTTTGGCCTAAAAATACCTTATCTATCACCATTTGATACTGTTTATTCAGGTAGCGAAATATTACTATTATCCCTGGCTAAATCATCACGAGGGCAATCACTGCACATGTGGGAACAACACGTAGATACACGAATTGCTCTCGCTGATTGTAATGATTTGAATTAAAAATAAAAGAGCCCCCCCTATGACCGCAGCCATAGGAGGGGCGAATTACGAATTTCCGCAGAAATCCGTTTACTTGAATTGATGCTTAGTCAGTAACTGACTTCACTCTGCAACTGCAGTAGTCTCATCTAGGGTCTTTC
>DAJY01000004.1:12100-14441 GCA_002499015.1 Euryarchaeota archaeon UBA242 | reverse complement strand
GTAATGTAGGTGATTTAGATTACGCAGCTGGTGGAGATGTTGAATTCTTTTACAAGAATGGAATCAACGAGGTAGCAATAGATTCAGTTTCACTAAACAATTTGAACATGGGTGCAACACAATCGGTTCAAACAACATTTGACACATCATCTCTTCCTAGTACTGCTTGGAAAACCACCTTTGGAGTTCGTTTGAAGAACTTGGTAGATGAAACAAATAGTGCAAATAACGTAGCACTACAACAAATTGACCATGACAGGGCTCCTTTGTCAAAGAAAGCTGCTGTACTTGATAGCAATATCGTTGAAAGAGGAGATCAATTCTCCGTGCTAGCAAAGGGTGATGCGGATGATTTCGTAGATACCATTCACACTATGTCGTTTGACATTGAAGTATCTGAAACTGGTGCTAACCAATGGATTTCTGAAATTATTAGTGGTGGCGAAACAGTGGTCTATGAAGGGACAAATAATGAAGGAAGAGAATATGTGGTTTCACCAGTTCTTGAGATGTCTGCCGGATGGTATGATATCCGCTCACGAACAGTTGATTCTAGAGGGCAAACCGGCGAATGGCAGGTCTCAACAGGGAATGATGGATTCAAACTCGCAAACGGCGTTCCAACAATTGTCGCAGAACCTGTACCTTCAGTAATGTGTGATATTTCAACAAAGGTTGACATGACAGGTCATATCAATGATCCGGAGACTCATCTTTCAAACCTACTAATCACTTCGGATGACTCTTCATTCGTCGCTTGGCATCCTACTACACAAGAACTTGAAGTCAGGTTTGCATACGATTCAGTTCAAGGTTGCCCTCTCGGTCAACAAGGAATGGAAGTTAAAATGGATGACGGAGGAGATTATAGCGAAACTGGTGAACTACCATATGGGACACTACTATTCAACGTCATTGAGAATGGGCAACCTCGTTGGGCAGGACTTCCAACTCAAATGGTGGATGAAGGTGGTAACGATATTCTCTCACTAGTATCGCTTGTTACCGATACAGACGACATGGGTCAAACTTTGGATATCAGTACCTTGACTATACAAGTAATAGATAATACCAACCCTGAAATTATTACAGCAGAAATCCATGGTAACATTCTTTCTTTTGAGACCGTTGACGATGATGTAAACGGTCAAACCACACTTACTCTAAGAGCCAGTGATGGAGAGCAATACTCCGACCAAACAATCGTTATCAAAATACAAGAAATCAATGATGCACCTCGTGTAGACATGGACGGAATTGAATCAATTACTATCAAGAGAGGAACTCAAATGGTAATCGACCTCGGTTCAAGAATTAGTGATGTTGATGATGATGCTTCCGAAGCATATGTTACAGTTGTTTCCAGTGAACCTGGTGCAGCAAGGTTCAGCTTGATTGACAACAGTTTAACACTACTATTCGATGAGACTGGAGACCAAACAATCACCTTAATGGCAAGCGACAAGTACGATACAAACTCTTACCAGATATCAGTTGTAGTCTTTGATGCATATCCATTCATGATATCAGCAGATAATGATGGCTCAGGTCACATGTTTGTCGCAGTCACAGACACATATGTCGGACAAACACCAACTGTAGCAATGACACTTACAGAAGATTCACCAATCTTTACCAGTCTATCAGTTACTTGGAATGTCTGTAGTGACTTAACCGGAACTTGTGATGGTCTTTTGGAATACGATCTTGATGTTTCAAAGTCGAATATCGGCTGGACCTCAGAATTACTCATCCCATCTCTAGCCAATGCAGGACAATTTGCAAGGGAATCTGGTTCAAATTATATGGATTATTACGCATTATCCATTACCGGAGTTGACAGTAATGGCGATGATTACAAGGCCCTTGAAAGTGTCAAATGGCACATTACTGAAGTGATGCCAGCAGTTGCGGATATGGATGATACCATGTTTAGCGATTACCTAGCAGATTTACTAGCAAGCAAGGATGAATTGAAGTTACAAATTACTGAATCTGCTGAAGACACGACTGAATTAGATGCACAGTTAATTGAAATTAATATTAAACTCGGACCAGCTTGTGAAGACCCACGAGCAGAATGCCCTAGTGAAGAGATTCAAGGTAACTCTGAAACTAGCGGTCAATCAGATAACATGATGATGATAATTGGAGTAGTTGCACTCGCAATAATAGCAGCACTATTGATTGGTTTGATGGTTATGCGCGGAGGAAATTCCGCAGAAGTAGACGTCAAGTGGGGCAGTGAATTGCCTGCAGATGATTTAGTTGCAAACTCTATGTATGGTGGAACTCAACAATTGTTCCAGCAACCAGTTGCAGTAATGCCAATGCCAATGCC
>DAJY01000004.1:7740-11983 GCA_002499015.1 Euryarchaeota archaeon UBA242 | reverse complement strand
AATGCCAATGCCAATGCCTCTACCAGTGATTGCACAGGCGCCTGTAATGGGTCCGCCAATCCCTGCTGCTGGAATCCCAGTAGGATGGACAATGGAGCAATGGCAGCATTACGGACAGCAGTACCTAGAAGGTAAAATTTGAGCCAACAGGCTTTAAGTGGGCCGTTTATAGGTGTTATTGCTAATACTGTGAAGGCTAAACCCCTAAAGGGAAGTAATGTGAGGGAATATCGTGGCAGAAGACAATGAAGATACAGGGGACCTTGTAGATGAGGACTCTAAGGCTATTGTTCTCGAAGAGAATAATACTGTTAATGTTGATGAAACTGAAGTCACAATTTGGGCACCAGAACCCCAAGGTTCAGATGAGATTTTAACATTTAGTATTGAAGAATGGATTAAGGATGTTGATTTTGAGTCCACTGCTGATGTTCCAATTCCAAAGAGATTAGTAGACCAAGTGATTGGCCAGGAAGCAGGTTCTCTCATCATCAAAAAAGCTGCAGAACAACGCAGACACATGCTAATGATTGGAGACCCGGGTACAGGTAAATCAATGCTAGCAAGATCAATGACTGACTTGTTACCTGCAGAATCACTGGAAGATATTTTGATTTATCCGAATGAAGAAGATGAGAATGAACCTAGAGTTCGTTCAGTTCCGGCAGGTCGCGGGGATAGAATCATCAAAATTCAAAAAGAAGCGATACGCCAACAAAAGGCTAAATCACAAAAGGTACTATTGCTTGCATTTGGATTAATTGGTCTTCTACTATTTATCGCAGCCATACAATCTGGAGACATCATGACACTTCTCTTCGGAGGTTTTCTACTAGCATTCGGATACATGTTTATCCGCAGCCGTCTAGGTTCGGTTGATGAAAGCAGAATTCCAAAACTACTGGTTAAGCATGAGCAAGGAGAGGCGCCTCCATTTATTGATGCTACAGCGACATTAGCCGGTTCATTACTAGGTGATGTAAGACACGACCCTTTCCAATCTGGAGGAATGGAAACTTCTGCTCATGACAGAGTTGAACCTGGTGCAATCCATCGGGCTAACAAAGGAGTTCTCTACATCGATGAAGTTAATTTACTTCGTTTGGAAGAACAACAAGCATTGTTAACAGCAATGCAAGAGAGGGCTTTTTCTATCTCAGGACGTTCAGAACGCTCCAGTGGTGCTCTAACTAAGACTGAACCAGTTCCATGTGACTTTATTCTTATTGCAGCAGGTAATCTAGATGCAATCCAAGGAATGCATCCAGCATTGCGAAGCAGAATTAGAGGATATGGGTACGAAGTCTATGTCAATTCAGAAATGCCTGACACTGCACGTAACCGGCGCCGTTTGATTAGATTCATCGCACAAGAAGTATTGAGAGATATTGACACCGCTCGTGAGATCCCGCATTTTGATAAAAGTGGAGTCAGCATAATCTTAAGAGAAGCGCAAAGAAGGTCAGGACGACGTGGAAAACTGTCACTACGCCTACGTGAATTGGGTGGTCTTGTCCGTATTGCTGGAGATTTAGCAATGGAAGAAAACGCTCCTCTAACCACAGCAGAACACGTTCTAAAAGCACGAGAGATTGCTAAACCTCTTGAACAACAAGTTGCTGATAGAATGATTGAAAGAACATTAGATTATTCGCAAATAGTCAGCACTGGTGAAAGAGTTGGTAGAGTAAATGGTTTGGCTGTATTAGGTGCAAATTCAGGTTTGTCCGATTTCAGTGGTATCATGCTTCCAGTTGAAGCATTAGTTACTCCAAGTCATGGTGGCGGCGGCAAAATACATGCTACTGGAGGTCTATCTGATCTCGCTAAGGAATCAGTAACAAATGTTAGCGCAGTAATCAAGAAATTAACCGGCAAGGATGTATCTGATTATGATATCCATGTTCAATTCGTTAACACTCACGGTGTTGATGGAGACTCAGCATCCATTACCATTGCAACAGCGGTTATTTCAGCATTGGAGAATATTCCAATTCGCCAAGATTTAGCAATGACTGGCTCTTTATCAGTACGTGGAGAAGTACTTCCTATCGGTGGTGTAACTGCGAAAATAGAGGCTGCTGCGCGTTGCGGAATAAAAACAGTGATTATTCCTCGCGCTAATATGCAGGATGTAATGCTCGATGACAAGTATGAAGATATGATTGATATCATTGCAGTTGATACTTTGGATGAAGTTATGCAGCATGCATTGGTTAAGCACTCTGATAAGGCAAGTTTAGTAGAACGGTTAGAAGCGGTTATAGACAGATTAACTCCGGCAGCCAAATCAATTTCTCCGGCTTGAATATACTCTCAGTGGATTGTAATGCGGGGCATTATTGATCTCCAACCATCTATTACAAAAGGGTGAATCTTTCCCTTGAACTGGGTGGAATGATGGTTGACACGGTAAGGGCCAAGGATGCGAGCAAAGGCGCACTGGTTGTTTTATTTCTCGTAACTATGATCGATATGATCGGGTTTGGAATTGTAATTCCCTTTCTAACCTATCTTGTAGAAGACCTTGCAGGGGCGGAAGGAGTGACAGAAATAGGCCTTTGGGTCGGATTACTAATGACCTCTTATTCAGCCGCCCAGTTTCTTTTCTCTCCATTTTGGGGGTCACTGAGTGACCGTATCGGTCGAAGGCCAGTTTTGATGGTTGGTCTAGTTGGAAATACAGTATTTTTTGCCGTCTTTGGTCTTTCTAATACATTGTTGATGGCTCTTGGGGCGAGATTTCTAGCAGGTGTTTTCAACGGGAATATCGCTGTTGCTAGAGCATATATCGGTGATGTTAGCAATCCTCAACAATTAGCAACAAGGATGGGTATTATTGGAGCTGCATTCGGTTTAGGTTTTACTATAGGTCCATTTTTAGGGGGTGAATTATCTGCACCGGCATTGAGGTGGGAAACGTTTCAAGGAACTATTTTTGAGACATATCCCTACTTATTGCCTTGTCTTTTAGCGAGCGCATTATCTACAGTCTCCTTATTTGTAGCAATTAGGAATTTACCTGAATCATTAACTCCCGATATGCGTAAAGTTGACACATCGAGGACTTGGAGTCAGCAGATGAAAAGTATGTATGGTAATTCTAAGAAAATGCTTGGAGAAGGTTCGATTGCAGTGATTATCTGGGTAGCGATGTTATTCACATTTGGTTTCACCGTAATGCATGCCATTTTCATTCTCTTTACAGGTATGCCTATTGTGGATGGCGGACTTAATTTTAGTGAGGCAGATAATGGTCGCATATTTGCTATGATTGGAGTTACAGGAATTATCACGCAGGGATTCTTAATCGGCCCAATGACCAAGAAATTTGGCTCACGGAAATTGCTTACAATTGCAGCATTGTTGACTGGTATTGGGCTTGTATTGATACCTTATTCACAATCCGATTATGCTTGGTTACACATACTCACAGTAACGTGTATCCTCTCAATAGGTAGTGGACTATTCCAGCCCTCATCATCAACTCTATTGGCCCAATATGCAAAATCAGAAGGATATGAATTGGGAGTTGTTATGGGGGCAAATGAATCACTTGGAGCATTTGCAAGAATACTAGGGCCACTTTCTGGTGGTCTAGTCTGGGTATTGACTTCCGAGGGTACATACCCATGGGACTTCCATACAGCCTTCCATTTGTGCGGTTTGCTTATGCTATGCTCAGCAATACTTTCTCTAAAATTACCAGAGCCAAAAATACACGATGCGAGCAAAGAAGATTCTACTCAAGAAGAGTGAATTATCACATTATTAGGTGTCATCTTGAAGAATGATAAGAGGATGGAGATACATGGAGCATGCAGTTGATACTCCAGATTTTGATTTATTCGATAGACGCTTATCTGCAGCAGCCAATGTTTTGGTCATAATAACTGTATTAACCATTGCAATGATATATTTGCAAGGTGTTTTACAACCATTTTTCATCGCATTAGCGATTTATTTTGTTTTGAAACCAGGAGCTGATAAACTTTCAGTGAGTGGATTTCCAGTTATTCTATCATACTTTACAATGCTAATGCTTGCTCTACTGATTGTAAGTAGTGCTACACTTTTTGCATATCATCAAGCAGATGATTTGGTAAGCGATGATGAAAAGATGCAACAATACAACCATCTCTTGGATAAAAAGTGGTCGAAAATCAAGCATATGCCTTTTGTTGGTCCAGCGATAGTGGATGCAGTAGGTGGTCCTGATTCAGATTTGGCAAGTGATTTATCT
>DAJY01000004.1:0-7494 GCA_002499015.1 Euryarchaeota archaeon UBA242 | reverse complement strand
TTTTCATTATTTTCGAAGCCAGTTTACTGCCGGGTAGAATAGAACGCGCATGGCCAGGCGGAGCAAATGAAAAGGTACAGATGGTAAGAGATCAAATTGAGTCAAGTGTCAATACATATATCATCGTAAAAACTGGAGTTGGAGTCGGTACTGCGGTTATTGCTGGTATAATAATGGCATTTTTCGGTATTGATTTATGGTTCACATGGGCACTTATCACATTCCTGCTAAACTATGTTCCTTACATCGGTTCGCTAATTGCAACAGTGCCTCCAATTATTCTCGGGCTAATCTTGCTAGACCCAACCTCTTTGATTCTGCTAATGGTCCTATTATTGACCAATCAGCAAATGTGGGGTAATGTCATAGAAACTCGTTGGGCTGGAAGGGCATTAGATCTATCACCTGTTGTTCTATTATTAGTAACAGCATTTTCATTCTGGTTATGGGGTATTCTAGGCATGATTTTAGCAGTACCATTTGCAGTAATAATTAAAATCGTACTGGAAAACATTGAGGAAACTAGGCCAATAGCAATACTTCTGTCGGAGAGAGCCCCAACAATAGATGAAGCGTGGAAAAATGCCCTCAAGGATGGAAAGATTTCATTATATGAGACTAAAATTCTCAAGGAATTACAAACAACTCTTGGATTAAGCGATAAGCAAGTAGTTTTGATGTCGTCTAAATATTCAGCAGAACATGTTCTTCAGTATGGGAGAATTACAAAAGATCAGAAAGATTTGATTCTGCAGGGGGCGAAGGAATCTATGACTTCGACACAATATGACGAACTAAAGGAATCGTTGATTGAAGGGAAAATCAATGCTGAATCACGAAAGATACTGAACCTGTTCGTTGAACTAGTTGAGGAAGAATGAGTTCACAGTACTTCGGTTAGAATCTTTTCTAGTTCAGTATTTATCATTAGAATTAGTGTTCCGAATTCTGGAGGAATATTTGGGTCCTCGTAAAGTTCTTCCAACTTTGATTGCGACATTGCAATACGGACATCAAGTTTCTTTGCTTTATTGAGGAGCCACAAATCGCAAGTCTCTTTTGCTTGGCGGCGGATGTTACGAGGAACCTTAGGATCATCAATTTGTTTTATGACCGAAGCCACTTGTGTTAGTCTTGTTTCGATATCCATGAGAGGTCCTCCATTGGGGGGTAATGGTTGCTCCATGAAGGCCGTCTTTAAGGTGATTGCCACCATCCGCATAGCATGTCCCTTAGCAATGATGCAATTCTTAACTGGACCAGAGTACTTGTTTTGCTATTTGGAATGGGGTGGGCTGCTTGGATGGACCACAAGGAAAGAAGAGTCAAAAATGAGCATTGGCTTGTCTGGATTAAGCCAGCTATTTTTATTTGGGCTCTAGATCTTATGCTACAGGGTGCTGATTGGACAATACTGTTGACTGCATCAGCAGTAGTTGCTTATGCTAGTATGGCGGTAATCGGCAGGCCGAGTTTGAAGGACCTGTTAGGTGGTTCAAAACTCGACCTGATAGTCACAACATGGTATATGGTCAGTCTTACAGGTGTCATTTGTGGTGCAATTTTGTATAAACAGTCTTTGCCGTTAGAAGTTCTTGTAGGCAACGACACCTCCATGGGTGCTCTTTGGTGGAAAACCTTAGCAGTGGGTGCATCGATACTGATAATCGATTTGGCCTGGAGGGTTAGAATGATTCATGGTGGTGCCGATGCCAAGTGCCTAATGTGGGTGGCAATACTAATCCCAAGTTGGTCAGCCCTACCTCTTACATACTCAACTGCAACAATAGATTCTATTGTTTCATTACCACCTGCGATTTCATTACTAATGTGGGGCGGTTTCATCTTCTTACTAATTCCATTCATTATGTTAGGTAAAAATATTTCAAATGGTAATGTCAAGAAATTATCAGATTTGAGATTGGCATGGCATGCTTCAATGATGCCTCTCAATGAAGTTATTGATTCACATGTTTGGCTTCTATCCTCAGTCATCGAGATGCCAGACGGAACTACTACAGTGCATCATAGAACTAGAGCCCCATCAAGAACTCCAACAGATGAAGAATTGTTAGCACATGTTTCAACATTACAAGAAATAGGTGTAGAATTTGTTTGGGTCAGTTACAAATTACCACTATTGGTATTTTTATTCCCAGCGATAATACCGTTTGTCTTAATCGGTGACCCAATGTCACTATTATTACCAATGCTTGGACTTTGATTGTGCAAATATTTTTGACAAGGCTAACGCTATTTGTCGGATTAAAATAGTTAATGGTGAAAGGTAATCAGCTACCTTTGCGTTCAACGTTCTTCAATCGAAGACCCTTGTAATTACACTTTCTGCAGCGTGCTGCGCGCATAGCATTACGAGCATTACACTTCATGCAGATTTTACGGTGAAGCAAGCGTGCTTCTGCTTCAGGGAATCGTGCCATGTATTCGGCGACCAACTTCCTCTATTTAATCAAAACCCGAAGTAATACCCTGTAATCAATACGGAGTTGCTCGTTTTTATTCAAGCCAAAGTATCTTTTCATTGCGCATAATTGAAGCACTTGAGGCTCAAGCACCGGTTGATGCGAATCACCCGCCTGCCAGCAATTCACCACGATGCCAACATCGTTGTGGTCAAAGGTAGTGCGAGTAACATACTAATCGATGTAGGAACTTCGTGGTATCAAATGCTACAAGTTGAGAGAATCATCGGTGTGTTAGGTGATGAAAAATTAGACCGCATATTGCTTACATCTCGTCTCTATCCTTTCGCAGGTGGATCCAAATATGTTTCGCAATACTTCGATAATGCACCGGTTCATATCCATGAAGAAGGGCAAGCAGCATTGCAAACAGGAGATTTTTTTACTACTTGGGCTAATCGTTATGAATCCGACATGCCATCAATTGAAACCTCAGTGGTTGAGGATGGTGAAATATTTATCTTGGGTGATTGTGAAGTCGAAGCAGTGCTGACCAATGGAATTAGTACTGATGGAATGTCATATTATATTTCACAAGAAAATTTACTGATTGCAGGTGGAGTCCTGATAAGAGCTGACAGACCATGCAGATGGGATTTACCTGGTGCTAATCTAGTGATTCTCAGAGATAATATCAAGAAAATATTGTTGATGAAACTTTCAGCAATTGTACCTATGCAAGGTCCAGCTATAAGGGGCAAGAAACATGTTGCTGAAGTTCTAAAACGTCATCTTGAATTCTATCAAAGTTGTATTGATGATGGCGGTACTCCACCTTCAACATGGGCAAGACCTGCACGTTCAACATTATGGTTGACTCCGAGAACTCATTGGCCACTGGAAGAAAAAGAATCCGCTTAAGCAGCAGCCGGAATATCTAAGGTTGGCGTAGCCGGATAATATGAATTATTTTTATCCGCTTCCAGTAAATGGGCCCTTCGAACTGCCCTAATTTCATCCTTTTTCTTGAACTTGGCAGAAACATCGTGGTAAGATAATTCACAACCAGTAAAATCTAGTACCCGACGTTGCCATCCACTTTGTAAATGAATTTCGTTATTGCTAACTCTAATGCTTGTAATCGGCCCCTCGTTCTGGAAAAGGAGTATCTTCCTACTGGGGACTTGGTCTCCAACCACCCATATTGAGCCGCTTTGGCATGCAGCTAGCAAGCGGTGTGTGCTTTCACTGGCCGAACATATTGAGCGGATTGATTCTCCTTCCAGATTAAATTTGTTTATCACTTCAAGACAAGGAATAGATAAATGAGTAATACCTCCACTATTATCGCCTACGATGATGCTCTCTAGGCGGTTATTGAAATTTTTAAAGGCCAACATGACTGTCACTAATGAATCTAACTTTGTTTGTTGACGCCTGCCGAGTGTCGGTTTCCAGACGATCATTCCATCATCCATTGCGGTCAAACATCCATCGGATGTGACGAGGCTTCGTAGTACAATTCTATTATTCATACAACCGAAATGAAAGGCGTAGGTACTACTTTCTTTCCCACACCCTGCGATAAAAGTGAAAGTGAAAAGAAACTCAATATGTGTCCTTGTCGGACTTGTTTTCCTTCTTCCACAACTTGTAGCAAGGCTTGCAGACGCGAACACGTCCTTTTCGCTCGGTATAGCCGCTATCGCCCCATATTTCTATTGCATTATCAACGGAGAGGGAGCGACCTCCCATGTCCTTGTCGGCAAACCCTTCACAGGATTTTCTGCCACACGGAATTGCTCCTTCCTTTGCAGAAGTAGAGGATTTCTTTGATTCATCACCAGACTTTTTTTGATGTTTGCGTGCATTGGCCTTGAATCCCATGATTATAGTCTCCGAGCCCTAGATTCATCAAGGTTGTTGCTGAAAAGTATCAATCATTGCAATGATTCATGGCCAAGTTGTTGCAACAGACCATCAAATAAACGCAGTAATCCGCGTAATGTGACCTCTGAGATATTCGCAACAGCGCACACTTCAGATTGAGTTCTTGGATTGCTAGATTCATTCGATGCTTTGTAAATTAGAGCAGCAGCAACTCCCATCGGTTTCTTTCCTTGCCAGATATCGTCATGCGGCTTAATAATACTCCAAAGGTTGTTGACCTGAATGTGGATGTTGGCAGGCAATTGTAAATCGGAGATGAACTTGTCAAAGAATTGGTCCGGGGAAGTAATTTTATGCATATTCATTTTTCTGGATACTTGTCTAATCAATCGAGATAATTCCTTTTCAGTTATATCAAAGGATTCAGCTATGTGTGAAATCTGTCTTGGTAGGCTTTCCTGCCTAGCGACTAAATATGTACAAGCTGCTGAAACACCAGCAATCGATCTGCCGGTAACGAAACCCTCCGTGGATAATTTCCTGTATATGCGGGCAACTTCCTCTTGTAACGGCCGTGGTAAACCTGATTTGTCTCTAATGAATTGATTAGCCATAACCAAATTTCTCTCACGACTCTTTCTGGTTTTACTTCTTTCATCAACGACTCTTCTTCTTCTCCAATCGCGTCTTGCTTGATTGGACATGCCGAGTCTTCCAGATTGCCCAGAATTCAAATCCTTTACATCAATAGTTGTGTTCAATCCTCTGTCGGCCAGTGTATAGGTCAAAGGTGCACCAACTCTTGATTTATCTTGGCCGCTATCGCCATTAATCCACTCTGCGCCAGGGTCGATCACATTTTCTGCAGCAACAAGGCCACAGGAGTTACAGACGATTTCTCCTCTGTTTTCATCCATATTCCAATCAACTGCAAAACACTCCTCACAAGGTCTAGTATGGCCCTCTAAAGTTCGGCGCGGAGGATGTTCTAAGTCGTCACCTCCATGGTATTGATTTTTCTTTGAAGATGCAGGTTCCATATTTACTTGTTTTCGACTCATCACTTCTCAACTCTTAGTTAACTAGTAAACGCCGCCTTATATAAACTCCTCGCTGGATTGCCCTATCACTAATGAGGTGCATGCGGTCATTCAAGCGTAAAAATACGCGTTAGGCGAATACAATAGTTTCTTTGTTCTACAATTAATAAAGTAAGGTCTTATTGTTCCATTTATAACCGCTATCAATCAATATCGGATGAAAAATAATTGAGAATTTTACCATAAATATCTAGAGGTTGTAAGGATATAGTTCAAAGACGGTCAGCATTCCCCGCAGAATGAGGAGACTCTAATGCCAGCAACTGTCATTCTAGGTGCCCAATGGGGCGATGAAGGAAAAGGAAAACTAGTTGACCGCCTTGCCGAACAGGCGTCTTGGGTTGTTAGATTCCAAGGCGGTAATAACGCAGGGCATACGGTTGTCATTGGCGATAAAGTACTGAAGTTCCATTTATTACCAAGCGGGATAACACGAAAAGAGTGTAATCTTGTCCTAGGAGATGGAATGGTTGTTGACCCATGGGTCCTCGATAAGGAACTTGCCGATTGGAAACAATCGACAGGTGAAGACCCAAGAGGTGACAGATTATATGTCAGTGAAAGAGCTCACATTATCCTCCCATATCACCGATTCATGGACAGTCTAGACAGCAAGATTGGAACTACGGGTAGAGGGATTGGTCCTACATATGCAGATAAGATTAACAGAATTGGCCTTCGCTTTGGAGATCTCAATGAGATCATTAACGATGCTCAATGGATTATGTCAACAGTTGCAAGAATGAATGCATCTCTTCAAGCTGCAGGTTCAGAAGATAGGGTCAGCGAAGAATCCTTGAGTGCAGATGTTAATTGGATATGGAATAATTACGATGGTTCAATCGGTAATACAGGTTTAATGATCGACAATGCTCTGAAGTTAGGTGAGCACATTATTCTGGAAGGTGCTCAAGGTTGCTTATTGGATATTGACCAAGGAACATACCCTTTTGTCACTTCCTCGGTCACATCAAGAGGAAATGCTTCTCACGGTGCTGGTATTCATCCTGGCCACGTCAACGAGGTAATTGGAATCACTAAGGCCTATATTACTCGAGTTGGTCACGGTGCAATGCCTACTGAATTAGAAGATGAAGATGGTGATCACCTCGGCACAGTGGGTCACGAATTTGGTACAACTACAGGGCGAAAGAGACGCTGTGGTTGGTTTGACATGGTGGTAATGCGCCATGCTAACCGAATCAATGGTTTCACAGGAATTGCCTTGACAAAGTTAGATGTTTTAGGCGGACTTGAAGAAATTAAAATCTGTGTAGCATACGAACTAGATGGCAAAGAGATTCTAGAAATGCCATCTTCAGCAAGTGCAATCGCAAGATGCAAACCAATTTATATTTCAATGCCTGGATTCCCAGGTCATTCTTTGAGCGAATGGTTAGAGATTGCAAAGAAGGCCAATTCTGATGGAATTGGATTCAAAGCACTTCCAGCAGCAGCACAGAATTATATCTCTAAACTTGAGTCTTTGATGGGAGTTCCTTGCACTAGTATTGGTGTAGGTCCAGATAGAGATGCAACCATTGACCTTGTCTAATCGTTGACAATTATCAATCATTACATTGATAAAAGCACTATGTTTAATGTGAAGGCTCAAAAGGGGAGCGCTCACAGGTTGAATTACAGGGGCGTTTAGCTCAGTTGGAAGAGTGCTTCGTTTGCAACGAAGATGCCAGGGGTTCAAATCCCCTAACGTCCACCTCCTGTTCAATGTCGTTCAGTGTCGCGGTTTTGACAACCACCCTACTAGCGTTTTTTGCTGGAATTGGGTGTAGTAAATGCGAATAATGCTACTTTTTGAAACTTACCGGAATCCGGTAATTGTTTTTGCATATAAATTACTCAATGATGTAGCCAGTTTGCTCAAGACGTTCCAAGAATTTCTTTTGCTTATGATTAATCGCTCTGGAATCTCTTTCTGTACGAACTCTTTCTATTGCATCTGCCATAGATGAACCTCGTAGCCATAGATAAATGGAAACAAATGTTCCAGCACGACTTAATCCACCCATACAGTGAACCACTACAGTCTCTCCTTCAGGGATACTTGTTAGTAGTGAACG